>UQLZ01000013.1 GCA_900541935.1 uncultured Prevotellaceae bacterium
ACTCCTTAACATTGGTTTTCCACCTCAACGGAGACAGTTGCTCAATGGACTCGCCAACCTCTTTGAGTGTATGGCGATGTTTTATTTCGCCAAAAGGTTGTTGGTTTTCCGCATAATCACAGAGCCACGTACCGACCTTTTTCTGTTGCTTTGTAGGTTCCCATATTCCTACATCACGTTTTTAATGTTGTTGGTTTCAGAGAGAATAAAGAAAGACTACTCCTCTCTGCATTGAAATAGATAACCAGTTAAGAGGCAGACCAAGGCATAAGGCTTTAAAGTCTCCTTCCTTTTTTATTTTTTACCAACCATGTGTATGCGTTTTGCCCATATATCGGCTAACTTTGCAAAAAGTTTATACTAAACGATATGGCACATAAGAAAATAATTATCAGAAACGACCAAGGCGTTGAAGTGAATGCTAATGCCCCGATTATTGTGTCGGCAAGTCGCTCTACCGACATTCCTGCTTTTTATGCTGATTGGTTTTTTAATCGCCTAAACAAAGGCTATGCAATATGGCAAAATCCATTTAATGGAAAGGATAGTTATGTTTCGTTTGCACAAACACGCTTTGTGGTATTTTGGTCTAAAAACCCAAAACCGCTTATTCCGCATTTACCTATACTGAAAGAAAAAGGCATTGGCTTCTATATTCAATATACTCTCAACGATTACGACTCTGAGCAATTAGAGCCAGGCGTTCCTCCGCTCACTGAAAGGATTGAAATATTCAAGAGAATTGTTGACAAGCATGGACTTGGAAGCGTTGTTTGGCGTTTTGACCCGCTAATTCTCACCGATAAGATTACACTGGAATTGCTTTTGCAAAAAATAGCGACCATTGCTAAGCAATTAAACGGCTACACGGAAAAATTGGTGTTCAGTTTTGCTGATATTTCCTCTTATCGCAGTGTGGCAAGGAATCTCAGTGCAACAGGTATAAATTATAATGAGTGGGACACTGAAACAATGTTGACATTTGCACGCAATCTCTCCAATATGCAACTACCTCTTCAGATTAGCACTTGTGCTGAAAATATTAATTTAGAGAAGTTTGGCATTCAGCATAATCAATGCATCGACCCCGAACTTATAGCACGCCGTTCAACCCATAATGCCGAATTGCAATCTTTTTTGCAAAATGCCAAGCCTGATAGCGGCCAACGAAAACTGTGTGGCTGTATCCTCGCTAAAGATATTGGCGCTTACAACACTTGCCCACACCTTTGCAAATACTGCTACGCAAACTATTCACCGCAAAATGTGATTAATAATTTTAGTAAACATAAAAATAATTCGGAATCATTAATATAAAAACCGTTTCGGCAATACTATAATAATTTCTTTACAAAAAAGCGGAGTGCGTCTATGTTATGAACGGCAAAATCATCTCTCAAGCCGAGGCAGAAAAAATACCGGCATCTAAAATTGCTTCAATCACTGTTATTAAAAACAAAAAAAGACCCAGACTACATAAAATTCGCAGCCGATGCTATAAAATATGCAAATATCGACCCAACAAGCATAATTAAAATAACAATAAAATAATCCGATAAAATAAAGCAAACAGGATTGTGTCAAAATGAAAATTTTGATGCAACCCTCATTTTTGTTTTCCAAGCAAGGTGTATGTTTTCTACTAATAAGCCTGCGAAATAAAGGCTCAGGATTTAGAGTTGTTAGAATAATTCTGAATGACTACCGAGACGAACGAGTTTGATTACATTTTCTTCTTCATCTAACCAAATTAGTAGCAAATCACTTTCAACATGGCATTCCATAAATCCAGAATAATTGCCTGTCAATTTATGAGGTTTATAAATTTCCGGAATGACTCCAGTTTCTTTAAGAAAAGTAAGAACAATTTTTAGGTGTTCAATCTTTTTTGGATTGTTTTTAATGCGTTTCAGGTCTTTCCTAAACTGACCTGTCATTCTAAGTTCGTACATACACTTACAAAGAAGCAATTACATATTCCAAATTGTCAACATCTAAAGTTTCCAAGTTCCGATTTTCTCGGGCCTCCTTCATTGCCGCCAAAGTTAATTTGTTTGGATTATTAGACACTGCATCCATCAAAACACTTTCTACATAGTTGTTCAAACTGCGATTTTCTCTATTCGCAGCCTCCCTTAATTTATCAAGCAAACTTGTGCTTAGTCTAAAAGCAGTTTGTTTTCTTTCGATTACGCTCGCCATAGTTGTATATTTTATTACAGATGTAGTACAAATGTATAACACTTATATCACATAAACAAATTTAAACTTAAAAAAGTTTTCTGTTATCGAGTATTTAGACCCAACATCTTGCAGTTATTTAGCATTCTGATTCATAGCACCTCCTCCACAAAAAAGGGAAACAACTTTATTACGTTTACACTTGGATAAATGTAATTTAAAAATTACATTTGCAAATATATATCAATCATTTAGTCTCCAACCACTATGAAACAAACTGGCAAAACCTTCAGGCTGCTGGCTATCGCTCTGGCTACTTGCTTTACGCAATATATCTCTGCCCAAAATGGCACTTGGCACGGAAATCTCGAAGTTGGAGGCAACTCCTTAACATTGGTTTTCCACCTCAACGGAGACAGTTGCTCAATGGACTCGCCCGACCAAAACGCTAAATGGATTAAAGTCATTCGCAGTAAATCTATGGCACCGTTTGTTTCTTTGGAAGTACCGTCAATCGGTGCATCGTTCAAAGGTGCGTATATGGGTAAGCAGATTGCCGGGACATTCACCCAGCAAGGCTATGAATTTCCTCTCACTCTCAAACATGGAGAATTAAAAATGAACAGACCACAAACGCCTAAAGGCCCTTTCCCATACTCATGCGAGGAAGTTTCATTTACCAACGAAGGGATAACCCTCAACGGCACACTTTCTCTGCCAGAAGGCTATACCAAAGACACGCCCGTATTCCTTATGGTTACCGGTAGCGGACTTCAAAATCGTGATGAGGAATTATTTGAGCATAAGCCTTTTGCCGTTATTGCAGACTTGCTCGCACGCAACGGCATTGCAACTCTAAGATATGACGACCGCGGCTACGGCAGCAAAACAGCCAATATAATGATGACAACAACCCAAACTGCAAAAAGCGACGCTCAGGCAGGCATAGATTTGCTCCGCAAACGCTTTAGCAAAGTTGGTATCATCGGTCACAGCGAGGGCGGCACTATCGCAATGATGCTCGCAGCAGAGCAGGAAATAGATATGGCAATCAGCCTTGCAGGAATGGCAATATCTGGCAAAGAAACGCTTTTGGAGCAGAACGAAAACGCACTAAAACAAATGGGATATAGCACCGAGCTTATTAATGAATTCAAGAAGGTCCTCGGCAACATCTTTGACCAAATTATAGCAGACAAGGACCCTAAAATCCCAGAAACAACTCTTCCGCAAGAACTGGTGGCAAATCTCAAACACACTCTTCCGGCATTAAAGACACCATATATGAAGGAACTTCTCAAAGTTGATGTATCTGCCGACTTGCCAAAAATCAAATGCCCTTTACTCGCAATTAACGGTACAAAGGACGTTCAGGTTAACTGTCAGAAGAACCTTTCAATCATTGAAAACGGCATTAAGTCACCAAAGACGTGCATTCAGTCTTTTGAAGGACTTAATCACCTCTTTCAGCACTGCAAAACCGGTGCCGTTACAGAATATAAAGAAATTGAAGAGACCATTTCAGAAGAAGTACTCAACAAAATCCTCCAATGGATTAAAAGCCTATAACACTAAAAACAAAGAAAACCTTGTTTTTGCCACAAAACAACACTGTACTGAACAAAAAAGCGTATTTTTTATTCAGTACAGTGATTGTATTGGATAAATTCCGAAAAATTCAGTTCTTCTATCAGTTACGAAACGCCATATACACATGGTAAACCAGCAAGCCTATCGCGGCAATACCTACCAGCACGGGGGCTAGAATTGTTATTGCTGATTGAAATGTTACTGCAGAGATATCAAACTCCATTATAGCAGACTTACACAGCATCGGCCACACGGCAAGGGCTATAATTATTGCTACGACACTTACCGAACGAATAATCCACTGATAGGGATTATCCCTTTCAGGTAAGCGGTTAAGCACCTTCTTGACAAACCACGGGTTGACTGGCGCTTCCTTCTTTTCCGCCGTTAAAAACTCGCGGAATTTATTATCATCTAAATTATTCTTCATAGTTTTAACTTATAAACTTTGCCATTTTGTCTTTTGCCCTTGAAAGGTGCGATTTTACCGTTCCCTCTGGCATTGCCATTATCTTTGAAATCTCTTTAATAGGCTTATCTTCCATAAAGTAAAGAACCACTGCCGACCGCTCGCACTCATTAAGAATTTTCAAAGCCTCAGAAATATCAAGTTGAGCATCTACCGAATGCTCGAATGTTACCAACCCTACAGATTCCGCAACCTCCTCGGTCTGCTTTTGCATCCGGTAATAGGAATAGAATTCGTTATATGCAATCCTGTAAAGCCACGTTCTGAACCGCGACATCATTCGGAATCTGCGAATTGAGGTATATGCTTTGATGAAAGTCTCCTGCGACAAGTCATCGGAAAGGGCGGCATCGCCAGTAAGATTCATAAAGAACCGCCGTATTTCCGACTGGTACTCGCAGACCAGAACCCCGAATGCGTCACGGCTATCTGCCATGACGCACCTGGTAATCAAGTTTAATTCATCAAATTTGCTCAACATCGTTACTGTTGCTCTTATTTACCTCTTCATTATTTATTTGTTGATATACTTGATTATCTTCATTCGCCTTTTCTTTTTTCTTCTCAAGAATTGCAACAATAAGGTAACCAACGCCGATTAGCCATATCATTGACACAAGAAGTGCAACCTCAAGGCTACCCACATACAAAAAGAATGCCATTAATGCCAAACCAACTGCAATCAGCGTTACCGGCGTTTTGAATCCGCTTTTACTCTTGTTCTTGTTGTCAAGGCTGCTAAAGAAATCCTTCGGCAAATCAATTCCATTTTCTATCGCCTTCTCAACAATCTGGTATTTCATCTTCTTATTCCTTGAATCAAATTTGAAGATAAGCCATAGAATCAAGCAAACAGCAACAAAAGGAACTGTTACTCCTAATATCACAGCAAACAATCCAATTGTGTTTTCACTAACTCCTTCGTTCTCTTGCGATGCAAGCAATCTCTGATGATCCATTCTTGCCTTTTCTACTTCTGCCCAATCCTTGCTAAGCACTTCTATTGAGTCTGCTTTTACAACAACCCCACTCTCTTGGGTATTTACCGGAACTTTT
Source organism: uncultured Prevotellaceae bacterium (assembly GCA_900541935.1). GTDB lineage: Bacteria > Bacteroidota > Bacteroidia > Bacteroidales > Muribaculaceae > Limisoma. The sequence continues at coordinate 5,297 of UQLZ01000013.1, forward strand.
GTTGTCTCTGCCGCTGAGATGCTAAAAGCACCAACAAGGGCAACCATCAATGCAATAACTAAATTTTTCATTTTTCTTTGTTTTCTTCGTTAGTAATTTTGTTTGTTTCTATGCATTAGATGCACCAACAGAACAAAAGGTTGCAGAAAATGAAATATTTTTTGATATAAAAACGCTATACAGTTGGTAATGAAGAATTTATAAGATATATTTTTCCATAGGAACGAGTAAAGGAAGTATATAGCCAACGGTAGAAGTCAAGATTGGCGAACGCATCATCAGGAATATAACTCATATCAACAAACACGTTTTTCCACTGTCCGCCCTGAGCTTTATGGCAAGTAACCGAATAGCCAAATTTCACCTGCAACGCATTAAAAAAAACGTCTTCCTTTATTTTCTTATACCGCTCGCCTTTACGGGGAATATCCATATAATCAGCCTGAACACTCTGGAATAGCCTTTCATTCTGGTCTCGGCTCAATGCCGGAGCCTCGGAATAGAGTGCATCAAGAATTATCTTAACGTCAAACTCACGCTTGTAGTCAGGGAACTCAAGGGTTGCATCGGCAAACCTAAAGCCGTGAATCTTGTCAACAAAACCAAGACTGCGGACAATAGCCATATCACCATTGGCAATAAAATCCATCTGGTCATCTTTTTCATCAGTCCAAAAATAATTGTTTTTGGCAACAAGAAGCATATCACCAACATCAAGTTCCGACTCCATATCGAGAACCCTTGCACGAACACCACGGTTAAACATCACCGCACTCTTGTTTGAGCGGGTAACAATGATAGTTTCTTCAATTCCGTCACATCGGTAGCAATCATCAATCAAGTCGGTCAGAAATTCACCTGTAACGACCTCAACATCCCTATAATGCGAAGTATAAATCATAGGAGCCTCAAGATTTCCCGAAGAAATTATTTTCCGCACTTCCGTAGCGTTTTTTAAGATACCCGAATCGTGTTGCTGGCGGGCAACCTCTGTTAGTGAATAGCAATATACAGTCAAGCCATAGCCGTGAAGGTATTCCGGGGAAAGGGCAGGACTGTCGGTATATCCAACAGGAGGCAACTGCGCAACATCACCGAGAAAGATAAGGTGGCAATTCTCACCTCCATAGACGTATGTTATAAGATCATCAAGCAACCGCCCTGTACCGAAGACAACATTCTCTCCTGATGTATTAGAAACCATTGAGGCCTCATCAACAATGAAATAAGTGTCCTTATAGTTGTTTTTCTTCAAACTGAACGACATAGCCTGCGGATCAAACTTCCGGCTTTGATAGATATGGTGATGAATAGTATATGCTGCGTGACCTGAATAAGCAGAAAATACTTTTGCAGCACGCCCCGTTGGAGCAAGCAAAACAGAGCGTATGCCTAATTCCGTCAACGCTTTTACCAATGCACCGGCAATAGTTGTCTTTCCTGTACCGGCATATCCGTTAAGAACAAAAAGCGACTTCTCCGCATTATCAGCAACAAATTTTCCGAATGCGGCTATCAATTCCATTTGTCCCTCATTAGGGTTATACGGCAATTGGCTAAGTATCTCTTCCGCTACAGCAGTAGCAACGCTATTTTCTCCCATTATAACAATTCGACACACAAATTTAATGAAAATAGACCGATTTTTATTATTTTTGCAATACAAAAGCATTACAACAATGGATAAAGTCGAAAATAAATCAACAATAGAAATACTTCATCCTGAAGTTTGGTCTCTCGCCGTCAAAATTTCCGACAGCGGTGTTGACTACACCATTCACAGCAGGATGGAAGATAATTCGTTGATATACGGCAATATCCCATTTACCGACAAGCAGACTCCGGCAATAAAGCAAATAGAGTCTGCAATCTATGATAACAGGTTCTTCCTTTATCAATACGAAAGAACTGACTTTATCATTGAATCAAACCATTTCGTATTCGTTCCTGATGAGTTCTCTGAAGGTAGCGTTGAGAAATGCGAGAACTATTACCGCTATTTATATCCTAACGACAGCGATATTATCGCCGTTGACCGTCTGCCGGAGGTAGGAGCAAGTATTGCTTATGCCATCCATTCCGAAACGGATTCCTTTTTACGCCGCACCTTCGACAATCCGCCGATGATGCACGCTCTGACACCTATGATTAAATTTTTCAGACAAAAGGATATATACGGAGCAGAGCACAAGATGTACGCTTTCTTGGGCAGCGACACCGTTGAGATTGTGTCGCTAAAAGGAAAGAAACTCATCTATGCAAACATTTTTAAGTTCAACAGCGAAACGGATGCCCTTTACTATATCCTCAACGCGTGGAAAACAATAGGACTTTCTGACAACGATGAACTGCAACTTCTCGGCAACAAGGAGTTGAAGAAAAGTCTGCTAAACCAGTTGAGAAATTACATAACATCCGTTACACAAACCATCTTCCCGGCGCAGTTGCTCAAATTAGGCAAAAACGCCATGAGCGCGCCATTAGACCTAATAGTACTGCCAATATGCGAATAATCAGAGGTAAATATGGGAAACGCCGTTTCGACGTTCCAAAAAACATTACTGCAAGACCAACAACGGATTTTGCAAGAGAAAACATCTTCAATGTCATTGAAAATACAATAGACCTTGAAGGAATAACCGCCCTGGACCTGTTCGCCGGCACAGGGGCAATTACTTTCGAACTGCTCTCCCGCGGTGCGGAATCGGTAACTTCTGTAGAAAAGGCATTTACTCAGTATAATTTCATCAAGAAAGTTGCAGCCGAATTGGGAGAAAAGAACTTGACGCTGATAAAAGGCGACGTTTTCAAGTTTATCGCCACTTGCGGAAAAAAATTTGATTTTATCTTCGCCGACCCTCCCTACGACTTGCCACGCTTTGGCGAAATCCCGCAATTGATTCTCGATTCTGATATGATTGCCGAGGGCGGAACCTTCATCATTGAGCATTCCAAAGCATACGATTTCAGCAATCTGCCAGGTTTTACTGACCACAGAACATACGGTAGCGTTAACTTCACGATATTTACAAAAGAATAAGCATAAAAAGAAGCGGAGCAGTAGGATTAACCTTTATTGCTCCGCTTGTTTTTATACTATTTTTTCCGCGATATGCTTTTGCGTATTTTCCTTAAAACGAGCCTTTCAAAAAGTCCATCAAACGCTACCGACATCCCATGGTATTTTTTTGCCGTGACAAAATTTGAGGTATAGTCAGCAACTTTTCTGGGTAAAAAGTGATATTTCTTTCGCGATTTAAGGTAGTATTTCTGCTCATCTGTCATCCAACTGCCTGCAAAATGATGAATAGTAACAGTATTCTCCGTTAAATATATCTTACCATCCAAATACGATTTTGGGCAGAAATAATCTTTTGGATACATCGTTATAAGTCCAGGAAAATCCTGATAGGTATTGTTACGAACCAAGCCATGAGTTATCATATAACTTGTTATTACCATAACGTTTGTAGTCGTATCTAAAGTACCGTCAGGATTAATAAAATGCCTTCCAATATAATATTCTAAATTTTCCTTAGCCCATTTACCGCCTTTTTCACTCGCCATTATGCCTGTCGGAACATCCTTAATATTCTCAAATCCTGAAAAAGCATTATGATTGAGGAAACCATCTAAGGACTTCAAAACCTCAACATCGGTATCCATATAGATACCACCCTCGTTATAAAGGGCATAAAGTCTTACAACGTCGGTAACAAAAGCGAATTTTCTGTTCTCATAGGCTTCTTTGGTATATGGAAACATGCTTAAATCAAAATTCTGCTCGTTCCACTCCTTTATTTCATAGTCAGGGCAATGCTTTTTCCAGGTCTCTATGCACTCACGAGCCTGCTGCGGTAACGGATTACCTCCAAACCAACAGTAATGTATAATTTTTGGTATCATTAATAGCAAGATTATTTATTTGTTATACTAAAATAAAGCGTATAATAAAATAAGCATACAAAATTAGACATAAATTGTGATTTATTTTTAATTTTGTAAAGATATTAATCCAATTAACAATTACTATGAAGAAAATTTTTTTGTCTTTGTTTGCCGCAGGGGCTACTCTGCTTTCTGCCAATGCAAACGAATGGGTAAGAATCAATCAATTAGGCTATCTGCCCTCATCTGTAAAAGTAGCAGTTATGATGAGCGAAGACAATGCCCAAATCAAAGAATTTGAACTGGTTGACTCAAAAACTAAAAAAACCGTTGCCCGCCTTAAATCTGTTACCCCGACTGGAAAATACGGAAAAATGGAATCAACTTATCGTCTTGACTTTAGCGGGTTTGAAAAACCTGGTGAATACTATATTAAAGCCGGTAAGGCTGTTTCACCAACTTTTCCAATAAATACATCCGTCTATGACGGTACTGCTGATTTTGTACTGAACTATATGCGTCAGCAACGTTGTGGCTATAATCCTTTCCTAAAAGCAAACTGCCACCAGCATGACGCTTTTATAGAATACCACCCTACAAAAACAGGTCAGAAACTTGACGTTCGCGGAGGTTGGCACGATGCCGGCGACTATCTGCAATACACAACGACATCAGCGAATGCTATGTACCAGATGATGCTTGCATACGAAGCAAACCCGGAATCTTTCGGAGATGCTTACGATGCTATGGGCAATAAGGGAGCCATTGGCATTCCTGACATCATTGATGAAATAAAATGGGGTCTTGACTGGCTTGACAGAATGAACCCGGCCCCTGGTGAACTCTACAACCAAATCGCCGACGACCGCGACCACGCATCTTTCCGCCTTCCCACTCAAGACAAGGTTGACTATGGCTACGGTCCTGGCACCGGCCGCCCTGTCTATTTCTGCAGCGGAGAGCCTCAGCAACGCGGAAAATTCATGAACGCAACAAAAGGCGTTGCAAGCACGGCTGGTAAATTCGCATCCTGCTTTGCTCTCGGCTCTAAAATTCTTGCAGATTTCTACCCGGAATTTGCAGAAAAGATTGGCAATAAGGCTGACGCGGCGTTCCAGGCTGGCGTAGATAAGCCTGGTGTTTGCCAAACCGCTTCTGTTGCTTCAAATTACATCTATGAGGAAGTTAACTGGGTGGATGATATGGAATTGGGTGCCGTTGAACTCTACCGCAAAACAGGTGACAAGAAATATCTTACTGCAGCCGTTGAATATGGCCGCCAAGAACCTATAACTCCGTGGATGGGTGCCGACAGTGCAAAGCACTACCAATGGTATCCGTTTATGAATGTCGGACACTATCGACTTGCCAAGAACGCAGACAAGCGACTCGGCAAAGAATTTGCCCGCAATCTAAAAAGCGGCATAGCAAGAACTTACGAAAAGGCTCAATCTAATCCTTTCTTATTCGGCATTCCTACAATATGGTGCTCAAACAACCTTACAACAGCAATGGTTACCCAATGTATGCTATACCGCGAGGCTACCGGCGACAAGACATACATAGAAATGGAAGCAGCTCTCCGCGACTGGCTATTCGGCTGCAACCCATGGGGTACAAGTATGGTAGTAGAACTTCCAGAAGGTGGCGACTACCCTATCCAACCGCACTCTGCATACGTTTCTGAGCGTGCTGGAAATGCAACTGGAGGACTTGTTGACGGTCCTGTTTATTCAAGCATCTTCAACGGTCTCGTTGGCGTAAACCTAAACGGTCTGCCTTGGCTGAAGGGGGAAACATATAGCGACGTTCAACCTGACGATATGGTTTACCACGACGCTATCGGAGATTACTCAACAAACGAGCCTACAATGGACGGAACTGCAAGCATGACCTACTTCCTTTCAGCATTGCAGAAAGAAGGGATGAAGCAGGCTAAGAAATAACAGAACCACTATCGTTCTAACACACTGCGAGGTGCCCTATAAATGAGGGCACCTCGCTTCCTTAATCGAAACTTCAATTTACAATATTACTGATAAGAACATTATATTATTTCTGCATAGAGGCTATCATTGCTGCTATGATTTGACCTTGTGCAATGCTTTCTTTAGTTACAATTCCTAATGCTTCATTCGATTGGTCCATCAGTTTTTGAGCCTTCTTTAGATTCTTTGCACCTTTCATTGGATTTTTCTTCGCTTCTTGACTTAAAGTCTTAATACCTTCTGCTGCCTTAGGAGCCAACTCTCCGGCTTCCTTAACTGCCTTGCCTTCTGCAACGATTGACTCTGATAATGCCTGACATTCTGCCAAGTTACCATTACCTGACTGTACACTTTCATACATGGCCTTCAGTTTTTCGCTGTTGCTTTGTGCCAATTCAGCAGAAACTTTTGTTGCAAGAGCAAAATTGTCAATATCTGCATTCCCACATGATTTGTCAAGGTCTTTGATTAGTTCTACCAACTTACCTACTCTCTCAATACTCGCTTGAATTTCTTCATTTGTCTGCGCAAATCCCACTGCCATAATCATCATGGCTAACATTGTTAAAAATAACCGTTTCATAATTTAAATGTTTAATTTTATTGGATTTAAAATAATATCGCAAATATAAACTATTTTATCACAAACTTCTACCCCCCCCCATTTTACATAATTTTAACATTTTACAAATAAAAAAGGCTCCCGAAATGGAAGCCTTTTCTATAAATCTTTTCAATAGATTACTTTGCAGAATCTGGTGTTGCAACAGGAGTTGCAGCAGGAGCCGCCTCTGTATTGAACGGAGCAGCCTGTTGCTCTGTTGGAGTTGTTTGAACTCTTGAACCTGAAGTAACGATAGATGGTGTAAAGAATGAAGACAAGATGCTAAGAACGCAGATAACGACAGCAAGCACCCATGTTGCCTTCTCAATGAAACTTGTTGTTTTGCGGACACCACCGATTTGGTTGTAGCCTGCAAAGTTGGAAGCCAAGCCTCCTCCTTTTGATTTCTGTATTAGGACGATGCCGATCATCAATACTGCGGCAATCAATATCAGAATAACTAATGCTGTGAACATATTACTAATTTTTTTGTTTATATTTCTCGTTAACAATGAGTTTCTTAAGGAAACGCATTTGGTCTGCAAAGTAAATACTTTTTTCTGGAAAATTCAAACTTAACGACATAATTATTTCCAAAGCCTTCTCGTAACGGTGCTGACGGATATATATTTTTGCCAAACTCTCGGTTAATAACGAAGAATCGGCATTATCTCCGGCAACTTTTGGCGATGTGGCTTCTGTAACCTCATACGGAACCACCTCTTCCCTACCCTCTGTTGGGAAGCGGCCACTCTGCTTTTTACTCTTGGCTATAAACTTATTTATACGCAAGTCTTTTTCGCTCATATTTGCAGCATCGAGTTCCCCTTCTGCTGGAGCACTTCCCTCCTCTTCCTTTGCAAGTAGTTGGGCATAATCTGGTACTGGGTTGAAAATCAATTGTTCAAGGGCTTTTATCTCGTTCTCATCATCATTGCCAAAGGTGTCAAGGAAATGTGAGATTGTATCCATTGTACTTTCTGCCCCCTTCTCTTCTTCAGGATAAAAGTCAGCGAATTTGTCGGCATCCTTTCCTATATGATTGAATAATTCTTCCCTATCAGGAATAGACGTTGCAGCAAGTGCGGTAACCTTTTCTCGTTCCTCTTGACTGAGACCGCAATCTTCTTTCAGCAATGCAACCGCAACAGGCGTAAAATATGGATATTCGCCAACAATAGCCATTGCCTCCTCTTTCTGCAACGGCATATTGCCAGTCAAAGCCTCGTCAATATGTTGTACTCTATTATTCATTTTACCAGTTACCCGCTGTTGCATTAAAAATCAAAAGTACTAACTCGTCACTAATCTGCGAACAAAGTTCATCCTGAACGCTGGTAAGCATCTCGTTAGCATCAAAATCACGAAACGCCGAAAATGTCTGGTCTATAGTATTTCTCGGCTCCTTATTGTCAACGTATTTCACTCTTACAGTAATCGTAAGCCTTGTCTTTGTTGCAAATGCGTCTTCTCCAACCGCTTGCGGAGAAAGGCTATACCCTGTTATTTCGCCTTCAACTGCAAGGTCAGAATTTGAACTGTCGGTAATTTTCAAGCGCGTCTGCTTTGTATAGGTGTCAATAAGTTTGTTCTCAAAAAGAGGTTGCAACGGCGCATACACCATCGCCGCACGGATAGGAAATTCGCCTACTCGTATAGTCTTGTAAACATTATAGTCTATTGCAGCACCATTAAGCGTGTAGCGCGGTATGCATGACGACACGCCTACAAGAAGGACTAAAATGGTCAGCACACGGCCAATATAAATGCCAATTTTACTATTCCAAACCATATTCCTTAATTTTTCTATATAGTGTACGCTCTGAAATCTGCAATTCATCAGCAGTCTTCTTTCTCTTGCCACTGTTTCGCTCCAAAGCACGCTTTATTGACTCCTTTTCCGTATCCTCAAGCGACATAGTTGTATAAGTAGCATCTTCAACTTCATGACCGTCAAAGTCATCCTGCCGGCTGATGATATGGTGATGGTCTTCAAATTTGAAGTCATTGTGATGAACCCCTGACTGTTTATTAAAAAGTACTGGAACAGATGAACGCTCATTAACAGGTTCATCACTACCATACACCTTATCTTTCAGAGCCTCAATTTCTTTGTTCAACTTAAAGATTAATTGCAGGAGCATATCTCGTTCCTGCTCATACGTTGGAGAATTGCTTGATGAAGAATTAGTAACGACAGGTGTAAAATCCTTTCCATAAACAGGCAAATAAGGACGTACAGCCTCCGCATCAAGAGTTCTGCCGGCTTCAAAAAGGTTTATCTGCTCAATAACGTTTTTCAACTGGCGGACGTTGCCAGGCCAACTGTAGTTCTTCAGTTCAGCCTTAGCGGAATCGTCGAAAGTAACGCCATCCGTCCTATAGCGGTTGGCAAAATCGCTTGAAAACTTACGGGTAAGCAGCAATATGTCATCTCCCCTCTTTCTCAATGGAGGAACAGTGATAGGAATCGTTGACAGTCTGTGGAAAAGATCTTCTCGAAAACGCCTTTCCTCAACCGCCTTGCGGAGGTCCACATTCGTAGCTGCGATTATACGCACGTCAGATTTCTGAACCACAGAAGAACCGACTTTGATATATTCTCCATTTTCAAGGATACGCAAAAGCCTTGCCTGAGTTGGCATTGGCAATTCAGCAACCTCATCAAGGAAAATAGTTCCGCCATTAGCCTCCTCAAAGTATCCCTTTCGAGCTGCAATAGCACCAGTAAAAGCACCTTTCTCGTGGCCAAAGAGTTCAGAATCAATAGTTCCCTCAGGGATGGCACCACAGTTAACGGCTATATACTTTTTATGTTTGCGAGCACTATTCTCGTGGATTATCTTTGGAAAAAATTCCTTACCGGCACCACTCTCACCAATGATGAGCACCGACAAATCGACGTGGGCTGCGAGTAGCGCCCTACGGATAGCGTCATTTAGCGGCTCCGAATTACCGATAATTCCAAACCGCTGCTTTGCTCCTAATATTTCCTGTGAATTTTCTGTTGCCATAATATACACTTAGAGTACAAAGATAATACAAACCGAGGGGAGAAAAAACAAGTTCACTTGATTTTTTATCCCGAGGTGCAGTTTATCTTATATAAAGATAGTGCAAACCAAGAGCAATGACAAATGAAAACGGAGTTTTTAATTGTCATTGCAGAACCGCCATCTATAAATACTATTTCATACAGCATCTACTATCCCCCTTATAAACCCTATAGATCATATATTCCCATAAAAAAAGGCTGCGAAATTCGCAGCCTTTTTAGTATTGTCTAATTTTGATTATAGGTTTGCAACATTGTAGTTAGCAAATTCCTTATCATTAGCAGCCTTAGCCTTTAGAGTAGAGTCCAATTGAGCAGCCTTGCGAAGGTTAGCGTAAACGCCTTGTTCGTTGCTTGTTCTTGCTGCCACAACTGCCATCATATAGTATGTAGTAGCGTTAGGATTTTTAACTGCGTTCAAAGTTGCTTGAGCCTTGCTGTAGTCGTTAACGAGGATTTGAGCAAGAGCAGCATTATTAGTCTTTGTATCGCCAAATGCCTTAACTGCAGTTTGGTAGTCACCTTGCTTCAAGTAGTAAACACCCATAGCATCGTTCAAACCTTCAGCACCAGCAGCGCTACCGAATGCTTCGCGTGCACCTTCATAATCTTTGTTAACCAACTTAACAAGACCAAGGTTCATCTTTGCTTCATTGCTGTCAGAAGAAAGTTGTGCAGCCTTTTCGAAGTTAGCCTTTGCAGCATCGTAGTCACCGTCAACGAATTGAGCCTTACCAAGGTTATTGTAAGTGCGGTAGTCGTTAGGATAAAGTTCAACTGCTGTGTTATAGATAGCAAGTTTTTCTTCGTTCTTGTCTGTCAATGTTGCGCAATAAAGGATTTCATCAACAGAAAGTTGCTTAGCGTCTTCCTTATATTGAGCCATGATTTCTTCGTCGCTGCGACCGATTGTGTTGATAGAAGCAGTGATGCGAGAGTAACGAAGTTGTGGAAGGATTTCTTCTTTCAATTGGTCAAAGATAGAAGAAAGGTTACGGATTTCTTGTTCACGTTGCTCTGGGTCTTTATACATTGACAAAACGCTCAAGATAAGGTCTTTATCTTGGATATTGCTTTGAGAAACGAGTTTTTGGAAGCCTTCCCAATCTTGTGGAGTGAATTCTGAAGTAAGTTTGCCATAGTTGCTGATTTCTTCTTTCTTCAAGTTTTTCTCCATATATTTCAATGTAGATTTTTCACGCTTTTCTGAAAGTTTTGTATTGAATTCAACTCCACCTTCTGGAGAAGCGAAAGAAGAAATGTGGATACCTTCGATTTCCTTATTTTCTGCACCGCTTGCGTTCTTAACAGTTTCGTTAAGACCCTTAACACCACCATCACGTTTCAATTCCTTAGAGCGGATATCTGCTTGATTGATAAGGAACATGATGTCTGCATCAACTTTATCATTGATGATGCGTTGGTATTTGTCGTGTGCAGTTGCAGGATCAACAGCACCTGCGTCAGCCAAAGTAACTGTTGCGTTTATGCCTTCACCAACTTTTACGCGTGGAAGAACGTATGACTTCTTACCTTGAATAACATTAAAGTTGAGGTAAAGGTCACTCTTCGCCATATCCGGTTGATATACCCAGTTAGCAGGGATTGTAACTGTACCACCATTATCGTAGTTAATAACAGGATTGTTTCCTTTTACCTTTTCACCTTGGAATGTGTATGCCTTTGATGCTACTGAGTCATTACCAAATACCAAGTACGGTGTTACTGTAACCTGAGCATTCTTCTTGAAGAATTTTTGTGGTACATTTGCTGTGATAGTTGCAGGAACTTTTGAATCGCCTACAACTGTCAACGGTGTTGGATTTGTTGTAAAGTACTCAGAAGCGAACGGTTTCATCTTCTTGTTACAACCAGTCAATGCAACAGCAGCACCAACCAGTAAATACATGCCTAACTTTTTGTTCATAATATTAATATTTAATAGTAAATAATTTTTTCAAAATGGTTTTGTTTCTTTGTAAACTTCCGCATTGCTTTCATTTGCTTTGTGGGTACAGTTTATCGGTTACAAAGATACAGCAATATTGAATAAATACAAACGTATTTCGATTTTTATATCTTAAATAATCTGAAAGTCGTTTATAGTCTGTTTACTTGACTATTATTTATCACTGGAATTGCCCTATTTAGGCTTATAAATATCATTTATGTTTGTGTTTTTCATAATTTAACAAAGATATTTACCACTAATTGCCATATTTCTTTAATTTTGTAGTAAATCGTTGTTGTATTAAGCAATTGCGTTAAAATTTTTTCGCTATGGAAATCACTCTACCTAAAAGGCTGAATGGCTCTCCATTCACTATTAACGAAAACAAGCGACTCGTTACTGTTGTCGGTGCCAACGGCAGCGGTAAAACAAGATTTGTCAACCAAATGGTTGCCGAGGCTGGCGAAAGGGCCTTCAGGCTATCTGTAATTGATGCCCTATACCCAACCAAAAGCGACAATACCGTAAATTCCGTATCAAAACAATATTTGCAAACAGTCACCAATTCTCCACTGGTTAGAGCAAATGCCGACACCGAGTTTGACATGCTGCTATGCCTGCTTGCTTTCGACGAAATGGCTGATTTGCTTTCTTTCAAACTGGAAAACGCAAATACTGAAGATGCCAAGCAAAAGCAATTGCCTGTAACTAAGATTGACATACTAATTAAATTATGGACAACAATCTTTCCTAAAAGTACTATTCTCCGCAGCCATGGCTTGATAAAAATCCAGAATGACGTTAACAGGGACCCTTTTAACCCTTTCAAGATGTCTCACGGAGAAAAGGCGGTCTTCTATTATATTGGTGCAAGCCTTTACGCTCCTAAGAACAGCGTTATCTTTGTTGATTCTCCTACTCTTTTTCTTCACCCTTCCATAACCCAAGGGCTATGGAACACTATTGAGGAACTTCGCCCGGACTGTACTTTCGTTTACCAAACTCACGACGTGGAGTTTTCCGCTTCCAGAAGCAATAACCTCACTATTTGGGTACGCCATTTCGACATTGTTAATACCGCATGGGATTATGAAATCATGCAACCTCATGCCGCCCTGTCAGAGCAACTAATTCTCGACATTCTCGGCACACGGAAACCTGTTCTTTTCATCGAAGGCGATGACACTCACAGCATTGACTTCAAACTATATTCACTAATTTTCCCTGACTACACAGTCAAATCGATGGGCAGTTGCAACAAGGTCATTGAAACGGTACGTTCTTTCAATGATATGGCAACCTTCCATCACCTCGATTCCTGGGGAATTGTTGACAGAGACAGGAGAACGCCTGACGAAGTTAAATACCTTCGCAACAAAAAAATCTTAGTGCCAAACGTAGCTGAAATAGAAAATATAATGCTACTCGAAGGTGTTGTAAGAGCCGTTGCTCGCCAGCACAAAAAAGACGAAATGCGTGTATTTGCAAAAGTAAGGAAAGGCGTTATGGACATGTTCCGTAAAGACGTACGCAAACAAGCACTTATGCACACTCGGCATAGGGTCAAAAGAACAATCGAATACATTGTTGACCGGCGATTCCATAACATTAGCGAACTGGAACAACACGTCAGCGGACTCATTGACGACATAAAGCCACGAGCAATTTACGAACAATATTGCCGAGATTTCAACGTTTATTTACAAACAAATGATTATCAGGAAGTACTTCGAGTTTATAACGAAAAGTCAATGCTGATAAATACAGATGTAGCACAAATGTGCGGATTGAAAAATAAAGAAGAATACATTTCTTCTGTTCTTTCCATCCTCCGCAAAAACGGGAAGAACGCTGAAGAAATTAGAAAAACAATAAAAAAAGTTTTCGAGATTTTTGACAATGATTGACATTAATTACATAAGATTAGAAGAAACCGACTCTACAAACAGTTACATCGCATCGCATATTGATTCACTGCAAGATGCTACTGTTGTGTGTGCATTTAGCCAAACAGCCGGCAGAGGTCAAAGAGGAAACTCTTGGGAATCAGAACCCGGTAAGAATATAACAATGAGCATCCTGCTCAAGAATCCCAACATCCTGCCTTCTCACCAGTTTGAAATATCTGAGGCATGTGCTCTTGCTGTTGCTAATGCTCTCGGAAAACACACACAAGGAATAACAATAAAATGGCCTAACGATATTTACTACCACGACTGCAAGATTTGCGGAATCCTTATAGAGCACTCTCTTTCAGGGGGTAAAATCAGCCATACCATTGCGGGTATAGGGTTAAATGTCAACCAGAGACACTTCTTCTCGGATGCGCCAAACCCAATATCCCTTGCAAATATAATTGGGAACGAAACTCCCCTTGATACGATTATTAAAGATATAGCAAACGGCTTTTTCTCTATATACCAGGCTTTGCCTGAAGAATCCGAGAGAATACACAAATTCTTTCTCAAAAATCTTTATAGAACAAACGGTTCATACCCATACCGCACAAACATTGATTCTGTCTCTATTGACAATACGGAAACAATACCTGCAGGAACTGTTTTCAACGCTGAAATAATCGACATTGAGCCAAACGGTACAATAATGCTAAAAACGACCACCGCTATACACGCTTTTGCTTTCAAGGAAATTTCATTTGTTCTTCCGTCTGCAACAGTATAATTTTAAATTAAAAAATCTGGGAAATAAAACAGCCAACAAACTATTTGTTGTAATTTTGCACCGAAAAAATGCCGGATTCCAGCATAACTATTTTAAAGCAGTTAAGAAACTGCCATTGTTTAGGTTTGTAATTTTCATCAAAAAGATTGTTTGGGTATGAGAGAAATGAAGTTGAAGCACTGGCTTCCACTGATAGGACTAACGCTTTCAGCGTTTATATTTAACACATCAGAATTTATTCCTATTGGACTGTTAAGTGACATTGCAAGGGATTTTTCAACAACAGAAGCACATGCCGGAATGCTCATATCGGTATATGCTTGGTTTGTAACAATTCTTTCTATGCCTCTAATGATTTTTGTTTCTAAAATTGAATTAAGGAAACTGCTGATTATTGTAACTTCTGTATTCGTAATCTTCCAGTTAACTTCTGCAATTTCTCAAAGTTATGCAATGCTTATGATTTCCAGAATCGGAGTCGCATGCTCGCACGCGGTATTCTGGTCAATTGTTTCACCAATAGCAGTCAGAATAGTTCCGGAAAAAGCGCGACCTCTTGCCCTGATGATGATTGCTACTGGAACTTCAATTGCAATCATTTTGGGATTGCCGCTTGGACGAATAATAGGATTGACCATTGGATGGCGTACGACTTTCCTTTGCATAGGCATCTTCGCCGCAACTATTGCCATTTACCTTGGCTTTTGCCTTCCTAAAGTTCCAAGCAAAGGCGGTTTTTCATTCAGGCAACTACCTCAACTACTCAAAAACAAACCTCTTGTAAGACTATACATTTTCACTCTTCTTGTCGTTACAGGTTACTACACAGGATACAGTTATATTGAGCCATTCATGGGACAAGTTGCCCATCTTAGCGAAAACATGATAACTACAACACTTATGGTATTCGGCACTATGGGCATAATTGGAAGTTTTGCCTACTCAAGGTACTATCCCAAAAGACCATATCTGTTTATGTGCGTTGCAATACTAATTATTACCACTTGTCTGTCATCTCTGGGCATCGCAGCTTCAATTCCCATTCTCGCAATGGCAATTTGCGGATTCTGGGGCATGGCGGTAAACGGCTTTAACGTTGCTATGCAGCAAGAAGTTATCGACAACTCATCAACTGAAGCAACTGCAGTTGCCATGTCAATTTACTCAGGCATATACAATCTTGGAATTGGTAGCGGAACCTTCCTCGGCGGTGCCGTTTGCACATATCTGTCAATCAGCCACATTGGATACATTGGTGGTACCATTGTTTTTGCAGGACTGCTATTCTGGCTAATAAAAGTTATACGCTCAAGAATTATCGGAATTTAAGTTTCTGAATGATTAGTTGAACGGTTTAGTAGAACTTAATGTCGTGAGCGGCGGACACATTTGCAATGCGTCCCTACAAATGACAGATATTCAAATAATTGAGTAACATCCACTGTAGGGACGCTTTTGTTCAAAGCGTCCGCGATTGCGAAATAAAAAAACAATTATATTTGCGGGATGAAAGCCTGGCGGTTCATCAGTCTGGGGGAACGCCTGAGGAATGCAACACACCTAAAAAACACTCCGAAGGAGCAAAGGGTTTATTGATTGTACTTGGCGAGAGTTGCCTCAAAGTCTTATGGCTGTTAGGTCAATCCCACACTAATTTTCTACTGAGCCTCTTTTTCCACCACAGTTATCTGCATAAACACGAAAAAGGAGCACCCAAACTCAAAGTACTCCCTTTAACGTCCTACGCGTTGATTACCAACCTTAACAGACTTTAATATCCAAGACTAAAAGCAGAATAATCAAACTGCACAGAAGAACTACTATTCTTGGATGTCAATAAATATTGAATGTTATAGATACACTTCTTTGTCCTAAATTCTAAATCTCATTAGCAAATGTAGATAAAAAATTCAACCTTCCAAATAAAAAGGAACCATAAATTATACTAAAACCGATTTATATTTTGTATTTTTGCATACTAAAATATACTAAAGTTGCTGAATATGTGGGATTTTAATAAATTTTTAAGTAATATTTCTTTAACTATAAAGAGTTCAAGTAGAAAAAAAATAACGCCTTTAAAAAGGCAACTACTGATAACATACTACACATATTCTGCCGGAATAATAATTGCCCTTATGGCAAATCTATTCGGATATACGGGTCCACAGGAACTGCCTCCTATTATATTCAACATCGCATACTTGACTATTACAATCATAGTAATTCTTCTATACTCAATAAAAAAAATAAAATTATATCAAGCGTTTGGGTCATTGACTTTAACGACACACTTATTTACATGTAACGAAATGTTTCTTTGCGCCCTAACTCCAAATCCTCACGGAGCGATGCTTATTCTTGGCAATGTCGTAATTCTCGTTGTAAACACCATGTTTGCAATGTTCTTTTACTTAAAGAAATTACCGTTTATTCTTTCTACTTTATCAACTGTCACTTATGTTGGATGCACTATACTGACAAACAACAGCCATTTAAAAGAATTTGCAATTGTCATGATAATAGTCTTCGCTATTGTAGCGGTTCTGGGGAATTTATTGGTTAAAAATGCACACGATTTAAGTTATGAAAACTGGACATTGAAACAGGAAGATGAAACGCTTTATGAAGTGCTAAAAATGGGAAAAGAGCAAATACATGCCTACATCGGACTGGCTAAGCAAAAAAACGAGCATTTGGAAACATCAAAATTATTGGATATTCTTAACGAAAATGCTCGAAACAATATTATAAATAATGTAAAAGAGGCTCTGACAGAAAAAGAAATTGAAAATAAAAACATGGCAGAAATTTTTCCAGAACTGACTCCATCTGAAATAGAAATTAGCAAACTGATAATAAGCGGTAAAAAAATCAGCGAAATTTCCGAAATTCTAAAAAAGACAGAAAGCAACATAACATGCCAGAGAACTAATATAAGGAAAAAACTGGGACTGCAACCGAAAGACAGTCTAATGGATTTTTTAAAAAGCAGATTTGAGATGTTCTCAAAAAAGAAAGTCAAAGAAACATCTGAAAAATTCAGACTAAAATCATTTATGACAGGATCGAAAAACAATTAATGCTTAAATAAAATAATACAAACAATAATACATTAAGGAAATCGGATTATCTTAAAAAACTAGGACAAAAAGAAATTAAAAATTGTATAAAACAAATCAAATTAAACAGTTATCTTGAAATAATGGATAAATTTGTATGGATTTACCGATTGACGAAAAAAGCATATTATGAAGAATTTAACCTTATTAATATTACTTATACTTTTATACACTCCTATTTCAGCACAATACGGCGTATTTGATGAAATAGTGGACACTACTGCCTATAAAGATTTTGAAAACCCTCTCCGTTTTGACGACCGACAGGTTATCAACCCAACTACCGAGCCCGACAGTGCCGACATTAGCAGACTTGAGCACAAGTCATTCTGGCGTGCGACCGCTGAAACTGCAGGTTTCAACATTGGTCTTTGGGCATTCGACCGATATGTGCAAAAAGGGCATTACGCCTATATATCATGGAACTCAATCAAGGAGAACTTCAAGCACGGATTTGAGTGGGACAACGACCACCTTGCAACAAATATGTTTGCACACCCATATAACGGTTCAATATTCTATAATGCAGGGCGCTCAAATGGCTACAACTTTTGGCAATCGGAACTATTTGCAATAGGAGGAAGTGCCATGTGGGAGATGTTTATGGAATGTGAATACCCATCTACAAACGATATTATAGCAACGCCTATCGGAGGTGCCGCTATCGGAGAGGTTCTTTACCGAACTTCCGACCTTATTCTTGACGAAAGAAGGACTGGGGCTAACAGATTCGGCAGGGAATTTGCAGCGTTTCTCGTTAATCCTATGCGAGGATTTACAAGAATCGTCACTGGAAGAGCATGGGAAAGACGGGCTACATCGGGGCGCAGATTCGGTATTCCTCCAATAAGCCTTGATATCTCTCTTGGTGCAAGACTGCTGGCAATGCACAAAGAAAACACGGGTGCCCGCTTCGGCACAACTGTAGAACTTAACATGGAGTATGGCGACAGGTTTGCAACAAAGTCGAAGCAACCTTATGACTACTTCTCTTTCCTATTGGAATTACAGTCAATGAAAACCCAGCCGCCTTTAAGCAGAATAGAAATAATTGGGCGACTGCTATCCAAAGAACTCGTTGACAAAAATAAAATAAACATCTCCGCCGGACTTTACCAGCATTTCGACTACTTTGACTCTGACACTATCAAAAGAAACGAAAGTAAGAATAAGATGACACCTTGCGTCGTCCCTTATAAATTAGGAACGCCTGCAAGTATCGGCGGTGGTGCAATGTTTCGCATCGCACCGGTAAGCACTTGGGCTATTAACGGATACTGCCATATTAACGGGATACTCCTTGCTGGAGTACTTACAGATTTCTACCGCGACTACCACAGGAACTACAACTGGGGCTCTGGCTTCTCCATAAAGTCGGGTATCGACATTTCTCTAAATAACAACAAACTATTAATTCACCTCGCAAGCAGATACTACAGAATCTTTACATGGAACGGCTATGACCAAGACTATGACTGGTCACTAACTCCAGAAGGGAAACCTGTAAACGTTCAGGGTGATTCCTCAAACGCATACTTCAGACACTTTGAGGCTGAAGCAAGTTACAGACTGACAAAAAGGCTATACTTTACAGGCGGTATAGACCACTACTACCGCAAGACACACTACACTGGATTAAGAATAACTCAAGACAACGTTACAATCGGCGAACCCCTAATAACAAGCCACCAAATTGGACTGCACATTAAACTAACATGCAAACTGTAAAAAAAACATCAATCCTATATAGATGTTAAATATTTGCATTTTATACATTTTTGCTTGTAACTTTAAAAAGCACAACTACATTTGCACACAAAATTAAAATCAGCTTATATATGAAGTACTTATCAATATTAACATTTCTACTTTTTGCAATTGTAACAAGTTACTCTTGCAACAACAACGAAGATCCCAACGAGCCTGCATTTGGGTACCATAGTTTTAGAGATGGAACATTCTCAGGAAACAGACTAACAGTCACTATTAATGGAACAAAGGTGGAAAGTGCTAAAACAGCCATTATGAAATCTGACCTATACGAATCAAATCCTACGCCAGACGGATTAGGAGGAAACCCTACATATAAATCAACAATCATAATCTACGATTTTCCGAATCCAAAAGGCAAAACCACACTATCAACAATAACAAATTTAAGAGGCTTTAAAGATGAAATAATGCTTGATGGCAAAATTTATATTTATACAGGCACATTTACTGGCGACCCTCTTCACAAACACGATAATCAGGGGCTAATTATTGATTTTGTTAATAAATGAAAATTTCTTTTAGGCATATAATACTGGCGGGAAGTATCATGCTTTCCGCCTCTTTATCATTTGGAGAAAATGCGCCAAATGACACCATAACAAGGACAAAAAAACTCAAAGAAATAACAGTCAAGGGCTATGGTGCAGAGCGTAACCTTAACGCACCTGAAATGGGAAAGATCAGTCTTTCCGAGGCGACTATAACAAAACTTCCTGTTCTGTTTGGAGAACCTGACATTGTCAAAACACTTCAAACACAACCGGGTGTGTCTCAAGGGATAGAAGGGTTTACCGGGCTTTTTGTCAGAGGCGGTGACAACGACCAAAATATGTTTATCTACCACGGACTGCCTCTATACCATGTTAGCCACCTTGGCGGAATTTTCTCATCGTTCAACGTTGCTTCCGTTGCAAGAGTTGATTTCTACAAATCAGCATTCCCTGCAGAATACGGTGGTCGCATTTCAAGCATTACGGATGTTAAAATGAAAAACCCTGACTTCGAAAACTATCACGGACGCTTTAATATAGGTCTTCTTAGCGCAAACCTAAGCATTACAGGACCTATTGTGAAAGATAAGACCGCCTTCCGTGCTGGCATTCGCCGCTCTTGGATTGAGGTAATATCAATTCCAACCCTCGCTGTCCTAAATGCCGTAAATAAAAAGAAAGGAAAGAAAAATATTGCGTCATACAATTTTATGGATTTCGACGCAAGAATAGACCATAAATTTAGCAACAAGGCTTCTGCAAGAATAATCGGCTACTATGGACACGATTATCTAAAAATCGGTCTAAGAGAATTTCAGCCGGACCCGCTATACGTTGGGGGTTCTTCAACGAATTACAATAACCCTGGCTTTTCAGATGAAAACACAAACAAGTTTTCTTGGGGAAACTGGGGCATTATTGGTGCTTTCAACTACCGCACTGGTAAAAGCAACATTGAGATTTCCGCGTACTACTCTGACTACTCGTCAAACTATCGCCAATCAAGAGAATATCAGTCTGACCTGTCAGACCCATCAACTATGGAGTATAACCTAAGCAAAACCAAAAACAGCATTCGCGATGCCGGCATTAAAGCAAACTATTTCGGAGAATTTTCAAAATTTTACAACTTGCATGCCGGAATAGGCTATACTCACCACAAATACCTGCCCGAGGGGCTTGCTAACGAGATTAAAACAGCAAACCAAAGCATAATAGAAAATAACGGCTCTCATTCGACACAGGCAGATGAAGCGTACGCCTTTGTTGACAATACTTTCAACTTCGGCAAAGCAATTGCTTTAAACGTTGGCTTGAGAGGGGTTTTATATAGCATCGAGGGTGAGAGATTCACATCACTTGAACCTCGTGCGTCTCTGAGAATCTTATTGTCAAAGAATTATAGTGTCAAAATGAGTTATGCCCACATGTCACAATGCGTACAACAAGTATCACGTAACTTTATCAACCTACCAACAGACTTATGGCAACCGATAACGCCGAGATTCAAACCTCTAACAAGTGACCAATATTCACTTGGCGTCTATGGCACTTTACCATATAGTATGTACTTCTCCGTTGAAGGCTGGTATAAGGATATGAACGATATTATTGAATACCGCGAGGGGATATCCCCTCTTGACCCAAGTATGCCATGGGAGGATAAACTGACTTCCGGCAAAGGCTGGTCGTACGGTGTTGACCTTAGCATCACAAAAGAGGCTGGGGCTTTTACCGGCTCCATAGGGTACGGACTTATGTGGAACTGGAGAAAATTTGCAGACCTTAACCAAGGTTTAAAATTTCCTTCTAAGTTCGACAACCGACACAAATTCAACATCAACGCATCCTACAAACTGAACAAGAAAATAGAGTTTAATGCCGGTTGGGTATTTATGACCGGCAACAGGCTTACTCTCGCTGTTTATAACTACGACGTTCCCAACTCTTTTTTTCCAGACGCTCCTTCCGTTGGCTATCCAAAGCCCGGACCTAACCAGGAAATGGATGGACTAAACTATATTCCTTCTCGGAACAACATCAGAATGCCTGCCTATCACAGACTTGACTTAGGAATGAACATATACCAAAACTTAAAAAAGGGACGTAAGGGAATATGGAATATAAGCCTGTATAACGCTTACTGCCACATGAATGCTCTAACAATAAAAAAGGAAAATTACAACTTCAAAGGTGATGATAATTATCACACTTACAACAGAGCATTTAAGACATTAGGACTTATTCCATTAATTCCATCTGTTTCATATACTTTTATATTTTAAGGCAATGAAAATTTTTATAAAGCACCTGATACTATCGGCAATAGCATTAATAGCAACATCTTGCTACAATGAGATTAGTCTTGATGAATATCGCAACGAAAACGGGCAAAACCTACTAACGATAAACTCGTTGCTATGCCCGGACTCGGCTATTTCAGTAATGGTTTCAAATATGTTCTTCTTTCCAGACAAGCACGACCAACACAATATAATAGAAGACCTTGACATGAACCTTTTTATAAACAATGAGGACAAGGGAAAGATGAAGTACAACAAATCATCAAAATTGTATTCAAGCGATATAAAGCCTCAACCAGGTGACAAGATTAGAATTGCAACAACATATAAAGGGGCGGAAGTTTCTGCTACCGACTCAATGCCTCTAAACACACCGATTGAAAAATTGGAAATTTCTTGTCGCGGTCCTGTTACCGTCTTCTCTTCTGAAGACTTCATTTACACATATAAAATTACTTTCACCGACAATCCTAACGAGGAAAACTACTATTTCCTTTCATGGTCGGAAGTTGAAAGGGGAAAGGACGTTATGTACGGGCAACCGGATTTCAAGCACGAATACGTTTTCCAGATACTCGCCAACGAAATTAGAGGAACAATACCCGGCTGGGAACCTGAATGGCACGGCGGCTTGCCGTTTTCTGACAAAGGGATTGAAGGGAAAACCCATACTCTCGTAGTTGACGAACTTTTGCAACATGTATATACGTCTCAACTTTGGAGGAAAGAACAAATGAAAAGAGATTTCAGACTTTTCTCTATTTCGAAATCTTACTATAAATATTTGGTTGACATCATTCTTAACAAGACTGACGACGGCGGCTTGCAAGGTGGAATGATAGACCTCGGCATTGCAGACCCTATCAAAATCTACAGCAATATCAATAACGGCATAGGAATTATGGGATGTTACTCAACATCACACTATGTCGTTGACGTTTTCAAAATAGTTGGTCCTATCCTACCACCCAAAAGCGGACTATAATAACTGCTTCAGGTCATGGGCAAAGATGGATGTAAACAGCTTTGCCCCCTTATCCCAAAGGTGACCGCCGTCGCGGTAATATTCGGGATGGTCAAGGAAAAGTCCTGAGGTATGATAGTCCAGGAACGGAATTCCATTCTTCTTGGCAAGTGAATCTATCGGTGCATAAAGGCCTTTCCGAGCTATGCAGAACATCGGCGAAATGGCAAAAACTACCTTTATGTCCCGTTCACGACACACATCAATGAATTTCTGCAAATAGTGCATCTTCAACTGTTCAACCTCTATATCCAAATCAAGTGTAAAAGGCTTATCGGGATGAAATGCCGGCTTCGGATTAGGGATATAGCCACAAACATCATCCTCCTGACTGTCGAAAAACATACCACCGATATTATTTACTGCCAGAGAATTATACCTGTACAAATGGCTTAATTTATATTTCCATAAATTTCCGGCTTCCGCAAAGACAGAATCTGCTTCGGCACTTCTGCCAACGTATGGTGCAAAAACTGAGATAGCCTCAAACTGATTCTCATATTTCGCAAAGTCATTCCCCATCAATTCAAGGCATACAATCTTGGGAGTATGATGCTCAAGCAATAGACTAAGAGAAATATAATGCGAATAAATTGACTCGCTACCGTCAACGCCACCGTTATATACAGTCATTCCCAAACTGTCACCCAAAATTGGCGACACATAATGGAAATTACATCTGGAAGTTCCTAATAGAATCACATCCTCATCTGCCTCATCAGCAAGATAGCGGATTTTTTCGGCAATATAGTTATCAGTATTGTCATATACCCATTGCATAGCAAACCCACCTGCTCTGTCAACGGCAAAAAGCCCTACTAAAACAAATAATATACTTATCAGCAACTTCTTCATAGCATCTAAAATTGAAAATAAATAAACTGGTCTCCGTTAAGAACGCCAAAAAGGAAGATAAATGCAATCATTGCAACAATATAAACGTGCCTTACTATCCATGACGGAGAACATGAAAGAGTGAATTTTGAGCCTCTTTCATCCTTGATTTCTTTCGCAAGAAGGATAGTTAACGCCATCGCCACTGCAAGCAGATTACTCTTGTGCATATACGGTACTCCACAGTCGGTTGCAATTTCTTTAAAAATCACAAAGGCATCTGAAATGGTATTCGCCCTAAAAAACACCCAAGCGGCTGCAACGAGAACAAAAGTCAGCACACAATGGAAAAATTTCGATACCGAATGCCATTGCTTCTTATTCCAACCCAAAAACCGCTCAACGCAAAGCAAAAGCCCGTGCAGAGTTCCCCAGACTATAAAAGTCCAGTTTGCCCCATGCCAGGCACCACTAAGGATAAAAGTTGCCAAAACGTTGATATAACTGCGGACCCTTCCTTTTTTGTTACCACCTAACGGGATGTAAACATAATCACGAAACCATGAAGAAAGTGAGATATGCCACCTGTGCCAAAACTCAGAAACACTCATTGAAAGATATGGCCGACGAAAATTCTCCATCAAATTGAAGCCCATTGCCTTAGCAGCCCCGATTGCGGTTAGGGAATAGCCGGCAAAATCGCCATATATCTGAAAAGCAAACAATAGCGAAGCAATGAAAAACGAACTGCCGTTATGATAAGGCACGTTATTAAAAACCGGGTCAACATAGAGTCCGCATCTGTCGGCAAGTGCAAGTTTCAGGAAATATCCCCACAGCATCAGCCGCACGCCGGACATAATATTTTCATAAGAAAAAACTTTCTTTTCATGGAACTGCGGCAACAAGTTAGTAGAGCGCTCAATAGGCCCGGCAACCAGTTGCGGAAAGAAAGAAACGAACAAGGCGTAAGTAAAGAAATTCCGCTCCACAGCGACCTTGCCCTTATATACGTCAATGGAATAGCCCAACGCCTGAAAAATATAGAAAGAAATCCCGACAGGAAGCAAAAGGTGAAAATGCGGGAACTCAACAGCAAGCCCTACTGCATTCAAAAGGGAAGTGATATTCTCCGCCACAAATGCGTAATACTTGAAAAAGAAAAGGATAGTAAGATTAGCCACCAGACTGCCGACGAGAAAAGCCTTTTTCTTTTTTCTTTCAGTAACTCTGTCAATCCCGATAGCAGCAAAAAAAGTTATCGCAGTACTCGAAAGTAGCAGCAACGCATAGACAGGCTCCCAGTTCATATAAAAGAAATAACTGGCAGCAAGCAAGAAAATATTTCGTATTCTTACCGACGGCAGCATAAAGAACACCGCCACAACAATCGGAAAAAACAGTAAAAAACTTATCGAATTAAACAGCATTTGTCCTATAATTTGTTGTAAAGATATAACAAATTATCGAACTTAGCACTCTAACAATATTCATAAGCAGACAAATACATTCTCCCAAAATAACATACATTTTTTTATCTCAACACCGTAATGGTAATTGCCGATATTGCCGTCTGAGCAGATTATACGATGACAAGGGATAACTACTGCAACTGGATTTTTTCCGACAGCAGTACCAACAGCCCTCAAAGCACGAGGTTTCCCTATCAACCGCGCTATATCGGAATAGGTTGCAGTCGTTCCCTTTTCAACAAAAAGCAATGCTTTCCAAACGCTCAACTGGAAATCTGTCCCCCACAAATGAAGCGTACATTCCTCTCTATCAAAGGGGTTGTCAAAACGGTTTTCAAATAAATCAGCGTATGGGAAACGCTTTTTAAGTTCTTCGATTCCTTTTTCTTTATCGGCAAAAAAACCTGCAAAGCAAACTCCTTTATCACTCTTTGCAACAAGCATTTCACCGAATTCATAACAAAACCGACAATAATACAATTTCAAATTATTATATTCAAAAAGTATCATTCTTAGCACATTGACCTTATTAACATTATAATTATCTAACGATTTCATACACTGATATCAAGCATTTAACAACTCCAAAAATATATCTAATTCCGATTGTAATAAAGAATTAACAGCGAAATTTTGGTATTTTAAGAATAAATGATTTACTTTGCGAACAAAACAAGGATTTAGCGAATTTCTAAATCCGCACATAGAAACATTATTTTTTTCATTAGTTGTCAGTGGTTAAAACCACAAAAAGAGCAATTCGCAGGGATGTGAGTTGCTTTTTTATTACAAAAAACCGATTGGGGATAAAAAAACAGAGTGAACCAAAATTTTTGATTCACTCTGTAATAATTTATTTCAGACTTTTGCCTATCTAACTACCACCTTAGTAGTCTTACCATCAAGACGCACAAGGTAGATTCCAGCATTCACCGGGATAAACAAATCGCCAGAAGATACGAAAGAGCCGACAAGTCGAGCCATTGCATCGAACACTTCAACTTTCGCACCACTCTTTGAAAGGACTTTAATACCGCCTTCACAAGCACGAACAGCAGCATCATTCAAAGCAACCTCCTCTACAGATGAGTACTTCAAAGCGACAGGAGCAGACTCCAATGATTCGCCACGGTCATACACTGCAGAAACAGTATATTGGTAATTTGTTTCGAGCACTACAGTAACATCGCTAAAATTAGTTGTCAAAGCATCAACTGTAGCCAATTTCTTACCATCACGATAGACATTATAACCTCTCAATTCAAGAGGTTTTGTACCCTGAACGAAAGAAATGTCATCAAACAAAATACCGTCATTGCCAATATTAGTTACATGCAAAGCAAAACGAGTTGCATCTACCGGCAAGGTAACTGTATATTCTGTCCAAGTCTCATTCTTGATTTTATTCACAGCACCTATAGCTACAAAATCGGCAGGCGTAGTGCCACCTGTTGAGTAGCAAACAGTAAACTCGTCTTCGTAATAAGGAGAGCCCCAACGGCTATAAGAAGCCGCAAAGAACTTGATTGTTTGACCACCAATTACCTCTGGAGAAATAATCCATTCATCAGGCTTGTCAGCGTAAAGGTTCGGACGGCTGACTGCAAGCATCTTTGTTCCAGAATGAGCGGTATAGTAAGAAACGTTTTCAGCAACCAATGCTACCATCGGAGCAGAACTGTTCACACCATTAATACCGAAAGCAGGAACATTATCCGCATCAACATAAATCCAACCCTTTTCTGGTGCAATTGAACCAGAAGTCCAAGTCTCAAAATCTTCATTAACTGGTGTCTGTACCAATTCTGTTGAAACGGCAGGACGAGTCCACGCTAATTCAACAGAATTGCCTGTGCTGCCTATTGCGGCACCCAAATTAGTAGGAACAGGGTAATCATTAGTACCCACCTCCAAAGTAGCGTCCAAACGGTTATCAGAAGTCACCTCATCACCTGCATAAACGATTTCTGCAGAGAAATTAAGCACCTTGCCTGCCATATTAGGAATCACTTCAAACGGTATTGACACAACAGTTGACGTCTCTGAAAGAAGGTTTTCTGCATTTACCTGTCCAAGACTTTGAGCGTCAAGGAAGAACTCAACAGCATATTGAGCGGCTGTTTTTGAGCCTTTATTCATTACAGTTGCCGACAAAATAGCCTTATCGCCAAGTTTTGCCTTACCGCCTGTTTCGAATAACTCCATTGACAAGTTAAAGTCAAGGATATCCTTAATTGTAATATTATCTATACAAACGCAAGCATAATCACCAGGAAGGCCCTCAAACACCACACTGAAATCTGCATTCTTAGCCTCTGCGGGAACATAGAATGAGAACTTGTTCCAACCCTTAGCGCCACCGTTAACAGCGATTGGAGTACCAACGGCGATATCCTTACCTCCTACACGGAACTTAGTCTGGATACTATTTGTATAAGTCAAAGAATTATCCTGAAAAACATAGAAATCGAGCCGCGGATTCTTCATGCCGCTAACATTGATAACTGGAGATGCAATCCAAACACTTGTTGACTTTGTGTTTTGACAAGTTAGGAAACCCATATCCTTATCTTGCGGATCACAAGACGGAGTCAAAGAAGATGATTTAGGAATCCAAATATTCTGCTCGTTATTTTGAACAGTCCAAGTATTTGTCTGGTAAGAATAGTTAGCAAAAGATTCTGCATATTCGCCAGAATAAGGATTACCGACCATAACGATATCAGAAACAGCAGCCGCACTTGAACGCTTATTATAAGACGCCGTCACAGTGTAAGAAACAGCAGACTGCCCAGCAGCAGGAACAGGAACATTGTCTATGAAAGTTGTTTCCTTTAGGTTTTCCTTGACAACTGTCTTGTTAGAACCCACATTACGTTGAACTGTATAAACGACCTCAGCAGGGATAAAGATACCGTTCAAATCAGCAGCCTCCGTTACCGGATTCCAAGTAAGAGTAACATCCGCCCCGCTCTTAGCCACAGCAAGGCCAGTAACAGCCTTTGGCGCAGAGAATACAGGATTGACGTTAACCTTAGTTTCCGGACTGATTCCAGAAGCATTTGCAACAGTAACCGTATAAGAAGTAGCCGTTGATAGCGGAGCTATATCCTTGAAAGTCACATCAGCACCAGCTGCCAAATCTGTAGTCTCGTAAACAACAACGCCGTCAGCACGAACAGCCTTTATTGACATCGTCTCAGTAATAGCAGAACCTCCACAATTAAGCGTAGGCATCTTACAGCCAAGATTAACGATAAACTTACCGTTTTCAACAGCAGGAGTAGCAGTTAAAGCAGTCACTTCTGACGGAGCCTTAGCCGAAACACCGACTGAAACTGTAAAGTTATCCATATAAACAGAACCCGTTCCAGCAACACCTGTCAGGCGAACACCTATATAGTAATCGCCTGTCTCTTTTGCCTCAAAACGACCCGTAAATGTAGAGAAACTGTAGCCATAAGCAATCGGAGAAGCAGCAACCAACTTGTCAGTCATTGCCTCTAACGTTTTGCCTCCTACAATTTCAAGATTATGAGTCATACCGTAAGCACCATTCTTGTACATGATAGAAACAGTATAAACCTTACCCGCCTCTAACGCCAATGCTGGTGTTGCGAGGCAATCATCAATGGCATAGGTTGCAGAACCAGCATAAGCGACTCCACCACCGTAATTATAGCCATTCCATGACGTATAGCTGAATGTTGGAGAACCAGTTTCAGCATTCAAGGCCTTTATATCTCCCAATCCCGATGCGAACTCCTGTGTATAAGGCAACGCTGCCGCAGAAACCGGGATTGCAGCACTCCCGGTCAGGAGTGCTGCTAATACCATAATCGATTTCATGATCTAATAATTTCAATAATCCTATACTTCTAAAATATTACCAAGCAGAAACCTTAGAAGCCTTACCGTCGATGCGTACAACATATACACCTGCTACACAATTAAACACGAATTTCTCGCTATCAACAGTGCCCTCATAAACCTTCTGACCATATACATTATAGATTTCTACACTCTTACCGAATGCCTTATCTACATGTACTGCGCCTTTCTGACCGTAAACAACAGCCTCAACAGCCTCAACATCGTTAACGCCACCAGCCTTAATGCTTACAGTGTTACTGAAACCAGACTCTCCCATATCGTAAACAACAGTTACATTATATGTGTGGCTGCTGCCTTCTGCAACTTCAGTATCAACATACAAACCTTCTTCAACAATAGTCTTATTGATTTGAACGCCATCACGATAAACGTTGAAGCCCTTCAATGTAAGCATCATTGGGTTTTCGCTTTCGTATGTTACATCATCGATAAGCAAGGCGAAGCCGTCATAAGAAACGCAATTGATAGCAAAGTACTTAGCATTTGCTGGCAAAGTGAATTCATAACGGGTCCATTCACCTGCTGGAACAACGTTCACATCACCCATACGAGTGAAACTTGCAACGTCTGGAGTTGTTGAAGAATAGCAGAAGTTGAACTTTTCAAGACCGTAAAGGTCAGTAACGCTCTTCGCCATCAAAGTAACCATGCTACCACCCTTAACAGTAGGAGAAATCAACCAGTCATTGTTAGCCTGTCCAGCAGCAGCGAAACAAACAGCCATTTGATTGCCGAGGTACGGTGTCCATTTTGGTGAAGTCAAGTCGATTGCAGACGGGTTAAATACCTGGAATGCCATTTGTTCACCAGCATTTGGATATACATAATCACCAGTTTCTGTTGATGAGTTTTGGATTGTATAAGTAAATTGTTTGTCGCCATCTACCAAAGTCCAAGCACCCATATTAGTGATTGTAAATGCTTCATAACCTTCGAAACCTTCGTTTACAAGAACGCCAGCCTGTTGATCCATCGGCTCGTCCCATGTAAGGTTAATCTTGGCACCTTGAGCAGTTGCTCTCAATGTGTTAACAACTGGCAAATTGTTTGACGGAACTTCAGAGCGGAGCTCTTCGGTAACATTGTTTGTCATATCTTCATCAGCAGAATAGACTACACGCGCTGAGTATTTGTAAGTCTTGCCAGATTCAGTGATTGCCGGTGACAATGCAACAGAGAATTTCTTTTCAGCAGCGAATGCCAATGGCTCTGTTGAATTAACTGTTTCAAGCACCTTACCGTCACGCAAGAACTCAACAGAATAGCCAGCAGGCTCTTTGGCACCTCTATTGTAAACGGTTACACTCATTTCACGAGTAGAACCAACAGAAACCTTAGAAGGAACATCAAATTCACCAATAGCCAAGTCATAATCCTTAGCATCTGTGATTGAGATGTTATCAATGTGCATATCATAGCTTAGATAGTTGTTAGTCTTGAAAGCGATTTGGAAATCTTTCGCACCAACGAACTCAGTCAACTTGATATCGTAGCGATACCAGCCATTACCGTTCATCAAAATGATAGGCTTAGCAAGCATTTCAGTAAACTTACCGTCAACATAAGCCTCAACAGTCATTGTTTCACCAACGTGAGAGTAACCGTTTTCAATATCTGGGTTGAAATAATGGTAGAACCAGAATGTCAATACAGGGTTCTTCAAACCGCTTACGTTAATCTTTGGAGAAAGCATACGAGAAGAAACTCCAGGAAGGTCAGTGTAAGCAATCAAATAACCATTATCACCATCTTGAGCAGTAGGGATAGGACCGCGGTCAAACTTAGAAGAGTGAACAAACCCCCAATATCTGCCATAGAATTCATTGCTGAACGAACTTGCGTTGACCAAAGTCATCAACCAGTCAGAAGTTGTAAACTTACCACCAGCGAATGACTCATTGAAAGTGTTCTTATAAGCTTCACCATAAGTAATGAAGTTAGAACCAACAGCATCACTCTCGCCCTTTGCTGTTACAGCAGCAACGAAATAGAACATTGTGTTCTGACCCTTAGAAAGATCAATATTTGTATCAGTATAAGTAGTACCAGTAACACCGCTCTTAATAAGATTAACGTTTTTATCATATATATTGTAAGTAACGTCAGCTTGATTAAGCACACCACCGTTAACGCCGTTAACAGGAGCAGTCCATGTCAATACTGCATCCTTACCATTAACTGTTGTTTGAACAACATTTGTAGGAGCCATTGGAGCGTCAGGACCTACCCATTGCTTAAGTTCAATAGGCTTGCCCTCGCCGTTTTCGTTAACTGCAACAACTTTGTAAGTATTGTAACCAAGTACAGGTGCATTATCAACATATTGAACTGGTTTGCCAATACCTGGGTTATTGATTGTATTAATCAAAGTTGCATTTCTAAAAATTTTTACAGCAGTTAAAGAAGCCAATGCAGCACCGCGAGCATCAACAGAAGGTGTTGTAAACGAAATTACTGCACTGTTGGAGCCGTCTGCAGTCTGACTAACCTTCAAATCAGTCACAACGCCAGGCGACATCGCACTTGGTCCGTTTTCAACGGCAACATCGTCAAGATAAATATAATATTGACCTTTCTGAGTAACTGCATGGAACCCAATGAAATAAACGCCACTTGTCGGTACTGTTATTTCAACAGCATACTCCTTGAATTCCTGATGATTAAGTTCTGTTTTCGGGAGCAATGCAATTGTCATTGCCATAGCATCAGAACCGTTTCCAAGCCATACTTCAAGTTCCTCTGGATATAAGCGGCTTTCAGAGCGAGCCTTGAATTTAAGTTTATATGTTTGAGAAGCCTCAAAGCGGAAAGCAGGAGAAACTACCCAGTCGTCGGCACGGTTAAATGTGTCATACTTATACATCAAGCACTTATGATCAAGATTATAACCCCAGAAACCATCATCCTTATTTTCGTTATAGACAAGATAATTATTTTTGAAAGCGTCGAACGTGTCAAACGGTTCAAGATAAGGGATAGCAGCCGGCTCACCTACACTTACACGATTAGATGAAGCGGAAGCACCTTTAACACCCTTTGTAAAACCAGTTACTGTATAAGTATAATAACGGAAGTTCGGGTTGCTGATTTTATCGACATAAGAATTTCCCACAGCATCGGCTATCACTAATTCATCACCTGGCATTCTGCGGATTTCGTAATAAAGCAAGTTTGGATTTATAACTCCGCCGTGAGCGCCTGTAGTAGGATTATCCCATGTAAGAGTTACCTCGCCGCTTGCTGTCACAGTTGCTTTCAAGTTTTCTACAGCCGCCGGTCCGTCTGTACCCACCCAAATAGTTATTGATTTTCTCGGGCTCTTGCCAACATAAGGGTGCGTTGCAATTGCTTCAGCAACGTGCTCTCCATTAGTAAGAGTATATGTTTCAACAATCTTCTCACCAGGAGCACATGATTTAGAATATTGCAGTTTATTGTCAATATATAACGACATCGTTACATTGCCACTGATAGGTTGTCCGTTTGCATCAACAGAAGGTGCCTGAACAGTTACAGTGCCCGTAGTAGAGGCAGCATTAGAGAAATCCGCCTCAAGCAATGGAATTTCGCCCAATTGGCAAATCTCGTCGTCTTGTGGAATATACAAGCATGTCACCTGCTCATTATTAGGATAAAGGCTGATTAGCGTTGCCTTACCTGTTGTAATGTCAATTTCATATATACCACTTTTTCCTGTCATGCGCTCACAAGTAGACCAGTAAAGTTTGCAGGTCTTATAATCGAAAGTAGCAGAACCGTTGTATTGAGGGTTAACGCCAGTAGAACCAACTTCAGT
This sequence comes from uncultured Prevotellaceae bacterium, assembly GCA_900541935.1. GTDB lineage: Bacteria > Bacteroidota > Bacteroidia > Bacteroidales > Muribaculaceae > Limisoma. The sequence continues at coordinate 38,174 of UQLZ01000013.1, forward strand.
TACTCTTGCGTTAGACTTATCAATCTTACAGAACATACCGTCCTTATAACGTACGCCATACATGTTACCGCTGATATCGCAAACAATCATCGACATACGGTCCATATCAGCAATTGGTGTTGACTTACCAGTCTCAATATTCATTGTAGAAAGAGTGTATATTGGATCTGGAGCCGTTGCCGCATTGCTTGGATAAGCCTGCATATAAAGCATATCACCAACAGGGTCGTAAGTCATGTCAAGACCAATAGAAGTAAATTCATTGCCTGGCAACGCTTTCTTCTCAAGAGTAAGCGTGTTTACGTCCAATGTACAGAAATAGAGATACATAAGGCTACCCGGTTCGTAACCTTCGTAATAACTTACAAAGTGCAGTTTGCCCTTTCGATAAGCGCCACCACCATTTGCACAAATAGTGTTATGGATAAGTTTTTCAGTAAAGACTGTACCCGCAGTAGCTGGAAATGAATACAAACCCCAAGTAATAGGGCTTTCCGGTGTATCCATCTTAGTAGAGTAAACAACTTCACCAAACAAAGTTGTACCATCGCCAGCCTTCATAGGCACAGCCTGCTTAGAGACAGGCATATAACCATGGATTGGCATTCCCAACTTGGCTGGAGCCTTCCTTACCGTCTCAAATCCGAACATTGGCAGATTTGCACTATGCGAAGCACCTCCTCGCACAAAGTCCACATCACGGTCTTGAGCAAAAACGCAAAGCGTGAATAGCATACTCAAGACTAAAAATAGGGTTTTCTTCATAAATAGATAGATAAAAATAAGTGTTTATTTTTCATGGCACAAAGATAACAATATCTAACAAAAAGCACAATTTTTAACAAAAAAATTATATATTTGCAAAAAAAAATAAACAAACTAACAACAAATTTTGTTTTATGCGCAACCTATCCAAACTAAGACTGCCGCTTATCCTTGCTCTAACTATGCTTGCTGGCGGCTTTAGAATGTTTGCCGTTCCTGCAAAACCAGGCGAAATAAAGTACACAATGCCTGATGGTCAAACGGTTACCGTTCATCTATTCGGTGACGAACGACACCATTATTTCACGACAACCGACGGTTACGTTCTGTTAAGGAATGAAGCTGACGTTTTCCACTACGCAATTCCCGCTGGCGACAAGTTTATCAATAGCCAAATCATTGCTACCGACATAGATAAACGAAGTGAAAGCGTCAAAGCCATGCTTGCTGGTATTGACAAGGACGCATCTCTGAAATCCATTCAGGCAATACACCAAAAGGCTATCAAAAAAGCCTCTGCAAAAGTTGCACCAGAGCATAACCTATGCTCCTTCCCAACCATGGGCTCTCCTAATGTTCTTTGTATTTTGGTTGAGTTCAGCGACAAGAAATTCACAGTTAAAGATCCTCATAAAGAATTTAGCAACCATCTTAACCAACAAGGTTACAGCACTGACGGCGCTACGGGTTCTATCAAGGACTTCTTTACAGCCAGCTCAAACGGTAAATTCACTCCAAAACTTGACCTTTACGGTCCGGTAACTCTTCCCAAACCAATGAGTTACTACGGCAGTAACGATTTGACAACAAAACAGGACCGCATTCCTTACGAAATGGTTATTGACGCTTGCGCCCTATTAGATGACCAAATCGACTTTACCAAATACGACGAAGACAACGACGGCATTATCGACAACGTTTACCTATTCTACGCTGGCTACGGTGAAGCAGACGGGGGACCTTCAACTTCCGTATGGCCACACTCTTGGGACATTGAAGAGGCTGCTCCTGGTAAAGACTATATATTCGACGGCAAACGCCTAAACCACTACGCCTGCTCTAACGAACTACGCAACGGCAACGGCTCTCTTGTTGCTGGCATCGGCGTTTTCTGCCACGAATTTTCTCACGTTCTCGGCTTGCCTGACTTATACTCAACCAACTACTCTGGAGCATTTACCCCAGGAACATGGTCTCTAATGGACCAGGGCAGCTACAACAACGAATCACGCACTCCTCCCCTGCACACAGCATACGAAAGATACTGCTTCGGCTGGCTTGAACCAACTGAACTGAAGGACCCATGCAATGTTACCATGCGCCCAATTTCTGACATCGGTTTCTATGATGACGCATACATCATCAAGACATCAAACCCTTATGAATACTACATCTTGGAAAACCGCCAAAAAGCAGGTTGGGACAAGTATCTTAAAGGTCACGGCTTGCTCGTTTGGCACATAAACTTTGTTCCTGACATGTGGAACATGAACCTTTGCAACGTCTCAAAACAACACATAGACGTTATTGAAGCAGATAATAAAAAGGACTACTATACAGTTGAAGGCGACGCATTCCCTGGAACTGCAAACGTAACAGCCCTTACTGATGACACTACTCCTGGTATGGACCCATGGACTGGAGAAAAACTTCACGCTCCTATCACCGGAATCAAAGAAATCGACGGCATTATAACATTCATGTTTAAAGGCGGCGCAAACATCTTTGGCGAGATCGTTGCAAACCCGGCAACTGATATTAAAGCCGGCGGATTTACTGCAAACTGGAATGCCGTAAACATGGCAACAGGATACTTGCTAAGCGTCTATACAAAAACAAACGACGGCAAAATTAAATATGTTGACGGTTACAATATGAAAGAACTTGACGGAGGTAACCAACACGTAGTTACTGGTCTTGTTCCCAAAACCACTTATTACTACGAAGTTAGAGCAACAGACGGTAAATTCTACTCTAAGGAATCAAACGTTATCGAAGTCACCACACTCGATGCAACTATTGATTTCATGAGCGTCGTTGCAACAAAAGCAAGCAACATCACTGAAAATTCATTCGTTGCAAACTGGCAACCGCTATCATTGGCTGAATACTATACAGTAAACGTATATACAGCACAATTAGGCACTCCTTTTGTTGAAACAACAGATTTCACAGACAATATAATCACACAAGGATGGGAAACAAGCAGCAACTCATTCGACAGCCGCAGTGCATACTCTAAGCAAGCGCCTTCTCTCCGCCTTGCCAATGACCAATATATCCAAACTCGCCTTTATGACCAAGACGTTAGAAGCATCTCTTTCTGGCACAGAGGAAACACTTCTTTGGAAGAGAACAAACTACACATCATGGGGCTTGTTGACGGCAAATGGACTGAATTGGAAACAATATTCCCTGTCAAAAACACATCAGGAGGTATCCCTGTTGATGTCAAGAATATCCCTGCTGGCTGCCGTCAAGTGAAAATCAGCTTCGAACGCCCAACATCTGGCTATGTATTCCTTGACGACATCACAATAGGATATGGCGGAGAATATGTTGAACTCCCACTCGCTGGCTACGAAGGCTTAAACGCAGGCAATGCAACAAGTCTTAAAATAGAAGGTTTGCAAGCAGGCAAGACATATAGCTACGCAGTTTTCGGTCATAACGGAAAATTGAAATCTAAAGAATCCGCACGCATCAGCGTTAGACTTCAAGAAAGCGGTGCTGTAGAATCTGTTAATGCTGACAATATCAAATGCTTCGCTACTGACGGCGGAATCGTGGTTACTTCTGCAAACAATATAGAAGTAAGCGTATTCAACATGTCTGGAATGAGATTGGCTTATAACCCTAACCACCTTGGAACAGCGGTTTATAACGTTAATCAAAAAGGCATCTACATCGTTAAAATTGGCAATGTTATCCGCAAGGTCGTATTGAGATAAAATAATTTTACATGGAGGTGTGTCAAAATGCGCACCTCCTATATATTAAACATAAAAACTTGACTATTATTTCCCGGTTACTTTTTTGTAAACGTCAAGAGTCTGCTTTGCTATTGTATCCCAATTATAGTTTTTCAAATCATATACTCTCATCAGATTCAGATTCTGCAATTTGCATTCCAAAGCATTTGCAAGAGAATCAGTATCACCACATTCAAAAAAATCCACTTTTTCAAGTTCTGGAATTTTGTTTGCAGGAATATTGCTCACCAATGCATCAATATTATAACTCATTGCTTCAAGTAACGAGATTGGCAAACCCTCGTGATATGAAGGCAAAACGAACAATGCCGCATTGGTCAGTATCTGGTTCAGCTTCTCTCCCTTAATAAAGCCTGTCAAAACAACGCCAGCCTTTTTAGCCTTTTCTTTCAGTTCAAGAGAATATGCATCTTCATGGTCTGCATCGCCGGCAATAACAAGTTTATAATCCTTGTTACCGGTCTTTTCAAAGGCGTCAATCAACAGGTCAAAGCCTTTTTCCTTAACGAACCTGCCAACGGCAACAACGTATTTCTTGCTTTCCAGCCCAATAGAGGAAATGTAATCAATGCTCGTGCTCTTTACAGGAGTAGTTACTCCATTAAAAATCAGTGTTGACTGGCGATTATACTTCTTCAGAAGTATATTTTTAATTACGTTGGAGATAACGATAACCTTATTGCTAAACTTTGCGCCGCCCCATTCTCCCATCTTAAGCATTGTCTTCGCCATTTTACCCCACTTCTGGCGGTCATAGTCAGGTCCATGGTTGGTTGAAACGACTTTCAAACCAAGAAGCCGAGCAAAAGGCACCATCAGCGACGGACCAATGGCATGGATGTGGAGAATATCTGCATTATGACTGCGAGCATAAAGAACGGCAAGGAAAGTATGGATAATAGCCTCAAAACTTTTCTTGCGCGGAGCAAACAAGTCAACTAACTTAACGCCCTTAAACTCAGATATTTTATTTTCCGGAGCAACATAGCAAGAGCGACGTATAACAGTGACCTCACAGCCCAACGATGCAAGACGCGGATACAGTTCTTCACAATGCGTCTCAACTCCACCAAGTATATTAGGGATTCCCCGTGTTCCGGTCACAAATACTTTCATATACTAAAATTTTTCTCGTAAATCACCTTGACAAGGGTCTTGACCTACGTCACACCACTTCTTGTCGATGCATGCTGGCTTACCTTGCATACTTCTCAACTTATTCGCCAAAGCCCACTTTAGAGGATACTTGATATACTTGTGCATGACAGGAGAAGCCGTTCCGACCATCCAGCAGTTTTTAGGGCATTTGCGAACCATTGCACGAACCTTATCAGCCTGCTCACTGGTCCATAACTCCATAAAATCCTTTGTCTGGCGGATATTGCCCATAGATTCTTTCCAATACTTCTCCTCAAGTCCATTGCAAGGATAAACAGCACCATACGGATCAATGAAGAAATTCATTGTTCCAGCCTCACATGGAAGCATTCTGCGCCCACCCTCAATATAGTTAATCAATCCCATATTGAACCACGCACGGAACCAGGATTTAGGATGCTTTTCTTTCAACTGCATATTAACCAGTTTCTCAAAGTCTCCACAAACTTCATCCTTATTAGTAACAACGTTATCATCCTTATGGAAATAATAAGAATTATGGAAAGATGCAGTAGCAAACTCCAAACCAAGAGATTTTGACAATTGGTAGAGAGCAAGCATATCTTTTGAATTATTGTTAGAAACAGTACAGCCAAAACCAATATCCTTAACTCCCATCTCCTTTAATGTCAACAGCGTTCTGAGCCCCTTGTCGAAGCCTCCATCTCGACCTCGCAACTCATCGTTCTTTTGCGACAAGCCTTCAATAGATATTCTGATGCCTATATTAGGGAAACGCTTTGCTAACTCAATAACGCGGTCTTCATACCATCCGGAAGTTGAGATAACGATTCTATCCGTCTTGCTATAGCAAACCTCTACAATATCAGCCAAATCTTCCCTTACGAAAGGCTCTCCGCCTGTAAGGTTTATGAATTTCAATTTAGGAAGCACTTTCAATTCCTCCGCTTTCAATTCCTTAGCCTTATCGGTAGGGTTCTGCCATATATTGCACATTTTACACCTCATAGGGCAACGATATGTCAAAATTATCGATGCGTCTGTTGGAGTATTTATCTTTTCTGACATTTCTAACAAATTATTACCAATACTATATAACGCAACAATAATAATATTATTGCATATATAGTATCATTTTAAAATATAAAAGTTTCAACTTATGCCATAAGCGGTCATTATCTCCTTGAAATATCGCTCTTTGCTGAATACTTCAATAGATTTTTGCGAGATTTCTTTATAGTTGTAATCCGTATTCCAAACCATCCTAATACTCTTTTCCAGACTGTCAACGTCTCCTGAACGGAACAGCACGCCATTTGATGGCTTTAGCAATTCAGGAATGCCACCTATTTTAGCACCAACAACAGGTGTTCCAAGACTTAATGCCTCAATTACACTCAACGGATTATTTTCATAACATTCCGAAGGCAAAACAAGCATCTTTGCATTAATAACAAGTTCCTTTACTTCTGGAGGACTAACATGACCTAAGAATTTAATATTTGCCTTTGAATACTTTGCCTTCAATTCTTCTGCAAGCGGACCGCCACCGGCTATTCGCAACTCATAAGGCAACTCCGATGCAGCCTTTAACAATGTCTCAGCACCTTTCTCTTCTGAAAGCCGCCCAACATAGACATAATAATCTTTTCTGGTTTCTGACACTTGCAAACCACTGATAAAATCCGGGTTGACAAAATTGCAGACATAACGTAACTTTGCCGCATCCAAGCCGCCCTCAACCATCTTCCCGGCAAGGAATTTGCTCGGAGCTATAAATACATCCGTTGCAGCCTGCAATCGTTTTACTGTCCAATATTTTGCTTCAAGATAGGCAATAATTCCGCCTACCAAACCACCTTTCATACAGCGACGGCGGATTACCCCATACTTGCTGCCTGTTATACACTCTTCGCACACCTTCCCATCTGCAAGACAGGAATATGAAGGGCAAACAAGTTTATAGTCATGGAGAGTCCAGACTGTCCTGGCTCCAAAAGATTTAGCCATCTCAACAATTACAGGAGACAGATAAGAGTGAATATTATTAAAATGCACTATATCGGGCTTAAACTGCTCCAATACTGATGCAAATGACTTCTTAACTCCTGCTCCGCCAAAAACGCGACTGGCAGCCTTAATCTTATTGCCGACACCTCCGCCAAACGACACTTCCGGCGCAAAATATTGCGAATACTCCGTAGGATAATTTTCCGAGAACTGCATTGAATATATAGCTACATCAAAACCTGCATCTCTAAGCATTTTTTCAAGACTTAGCGTACAAATGCAATCCCCGCCTCGGTTATAATAGAATTTATTTACTATCAGCACTCTCATAATGCAAAGATAGTGCAAACCGAAAACATAACAAAAATTGCTCGCTATTTTTGTCATGTTGAGGTGCAGCCTATTTTATCCAAAGATAATGCAAGGTGAGAGAAGAAAAAATAAAAACTGAAGTTTAAATTTTTTTTTTGCCGAACCGTAGCATATCTTTGCAAAAGATAAACGGCATCTCAGCATAAAGCTCAAGCGAACTTGGCTTTCTGCATTCGATTTGCACTATCTTTGCACAAAATATGGAAAAAATGAGCGTTTACGACATTAGAATAGAAGATTTCAACTACAATCTACCTGATGAAAAAATTGCCAAGCACCCATTGGCTGAAAGAGACCAATGCAAACTGCTGATGCACAAAGGTGGTAATATTTCCGAACATGTCTTTTGCGAAATTGCAGACCTCCTTCCAAAGGACTCTACTTTAGTATATAACAACACAAAAGTTATCAACGCACGCCTGCGTTTCCGCAAAGCAGGAGGTGGCGCTGTCATTGAAATTTTCTGTCTCGAACCACTTTTGCCTCGCGACTATGAACAGGCTTTCGCCTGCACTGAATCTTGTGACTGGCTCTGCTTCGTTGGAAACTCCAAGAGATGGAAACAAGGAGAACTTGAACTAAACATAACTGTTGACGGAAAAGACATCACCCTAAAAGCACTCCGTAACGGTCAAAACGGCAACGCCTTCAGAATCTGCTTCTCTTGGAACGGTGGCGTAACTTTCGCCTCAATCCTTGACGCTATCGGAGAAATTCCCATTCCTCCATATCTGAACCGCAACACAGAGCCAAGCGACCTAACCGACTATCAAACGGTATTCTCGCACATTGAGGGCTCTGTTGCCGCTCCTACTGCCGGACTGCACTTCACTGACAAAGTTTTGGGAGACATTGACAGCAAAGGCATAAAGAGATGCGAACTGACGCTACACGTTGGCGCCGGCACTTTCCAACCTGTGAAATCAGAATCTATCGGTGAACACGAAATGCACACCGAATTCATCTCCGTAACAAGAGAACTTATCGAAAACCTCATTGCCGCACCTGGTAAGATTATCGCAGTTGGAACAACATCGGTTAGGACACTTGAAAGTCTTTACTATATTGGAACGGCTTTGCACGAAGGCACTGACCCGGAACCGGCTACACACGTTATGCAATGGACTCCTTACGAATCAGAGAACAAACTATCCGGAAAAGAAGCTCTTCAAGCAATTGCTGACCACATGGATAAAAACGGACTGTCGCACCTGGTTGGTAGCACACAAATAATCATTGCCCCTTCTTACAAATTCCAAATAGTTGGCGGTATGATAACAAACTTCCACCAACCGCAATCAACCCTGCTATTGCTTGTTTCCGCCTTCCTCAACGGCGAATGGAAAAAAATTTACGACTATGCTCTTGAAAACAATTTCCGTTTCTTGAGTTACGGTGACGCTTGCTTGTTTCTTTAAGATATTGGTAATATAAGTAATATAAACAAAAATCGGCTTGTCCTTTCGGAGCAAACCGATTTTTTATATCATAAAAACTCTACAGATTATACATTAAATCTGAAGTGCATAATGTCACCATCCTGAACAACATATTCCTTACCCTCGACGCCAATCTTGCCTGCTTCGCGACATTGAGACTCGCCTCCAAGTGTAATATAATCCTCATACTTAATAACTTCTGCACGGATAAAGCCCTTTTCAAAGTCTGTATGAATAATTCCGGCACATTGGGGGGCCTTGCTGCCCTTAACGTATGTCCAAGCCTTAACTTCTTTCGGGCCTGCAGTAAAGTAAGTTTCAAGATTTAGCAAGTGAAAAGCAGAGCGGATTAGACGGGAAACGCCAGATTCCTTCAAACCTATTTCCTCAAGGAACATTTGACGCTCCTCATAAGTGTCAAATTCAGCGATTTCCGATTCAGTCTGAGCGGCAACAATAAGGATTTCCGCATTCTCATCTTTAACAGCCTCACGAACCATATCAACATACTTGTTACCTGAAACAGCCGACTTGTCATCAACATTGCAAAGATACAGGATAGGCTTGTTTGTCAACAAGAATAGTTCGCGCGCAAATTTCTGCTCATCCTTAGTTTCAAACTCAACAGTTCTCGCAGCCTTGCCAGCATCAAGTGCCTCCTTATACTTGCTCAAGACCTCAAATTGCATCTTTGCAACCTTGTCGCCACCTGTCTGAGCCTGCTTCTGCACCTTATTGATACGGCTTTCAACCGTTTCAAGGTCTTTTAACTGCAACTCATAATCAATGATTTCCTTATCACGAACAGGGTTAACAGAACCGTCAACGTGAACAACATTATCATCATCAAAACATCTCAAAACGTGGATAATAGCGTCTGTCTCACGAATATTTGCAAGGAACTTGTTACCCAAGCCCTCACCTTTTGACGCACCTTTAACCAAACCGGCAATATCAACAATCTCCACTGTTGCCGGAACAATTTTTTCCGGATTCACCAATTCTGCCAACTTGCCAAGCCTTTCATCAGGGACAGTGATTACGCCAACGTTAGGCTCAATTGTACAGAAAGGAAAATTCGCCGACTGCGCCTTTGCATTCGACAGACAATTAAAAAGTGTTGACTTGCCAACATTTGGAAGTCCCACAATACCACATTGTAATGCCATATATAATTATTCTTTTTTATTTTTTCTTTTGCGAATGCAAAATTACAAAATTAAATGCTTGACAGCAAACCATAAACCCAAAAAGGTCACTTTATAGCGGATATAAAGTCAGGCATTTCTGTTTCAATCTTCATCTCTTCCCCTGTCATGGGATGAACAAACCGCACTGACAATGCATGCAAGCACAGCCTTTCACCTGATTTACCATACAATCTGTCTCCACATACAGGCATTCCAAGCCCATCTTTATGTGCCGCATGAACTCGAATTTGATGCGTCCGACCAGTTAGTGGATGAAACAGGACCAATGATTTTTCTTCAAAGCGCTTAACTACTTCATACCTGGTAACTGAATGCTTGCCATTATCATAGTCAACCTTTTGCAATGGGCGATGATAATAATCTGCAATCAACGGCAGGCAAACCTCGCCATAATCATCAACAGGCTTACCTTCAACCAACGCCAAATAAGTCTTCTCAACGGCACATTCCTCAAAAAGTTTCTGCATAGCCTTATGTGCGGCTTTTGTCTTGGCAATTAGGAGCAGTCCCGAAGTGTCCATATCAAGGCGATGAATAATCAACGGAGATTCTGTTTCTGGAAAACGCAACCGGATAATTTCCTCAACGGAGCCAACAGCATCTTTTCCTCTTACGGAAAGCATTCCCGAAGGCTTGTCAACCGCTAAAATATAATCATCTTCATAAACAATCTTCAAGTCAGAAAATTTCCGCGAAGCACTCAAAGGGTTTTGCTCAACATCAATTCCCTGCAACATAAATTTCAACAAAGGCTCGCACTTCCCTTTACATGACGGATAAAATGACAAATGATTACGAATCTCACTTTTCGGGGAATTTCCCCACCAGAATTCGCCAAAGGCAAGTGGCTCAAGATTATTTTTATATGCATACTGGAGCATTTTTGGCGCAGCACAGTCACCTGTTCCTCCTGGAGGGAGTTCGCCGCGCTCTTTTTGGAAAATATCGTAAGCATTACTCTTTTCACCGCGAGCATTAAGAAATACATACTGCGAGAAAAGCCATTTCTGCAAATTGACTGAGCGACGCCTTCGCTCCTCACACAATGACGCTATTTTCTCTTCATACTTAGACAGTGTCTCTCGATACTCATCCAATTTTTCTTCCGCTTTAGCCTTAATACGCTTTAGTTCCGCCTTGTCGAACTGACTTTCCCTTATCATTTCAGTAGTTACAACTCCGGAAATGCGCTGCGCATCACGTTTTTTCTTACGTTCAGCCATTGAGGCTTTGAATGAATGTATCTCATTTGTAGCCTTTGTTTCTTCTGCTTTCAGTGAGTTTTGGAGTCTGGTGTATTCTTCGGAGGTCTGTAGATTGCTTATCTCGGTGTTTATTGCAGAAATATTTGTTTCTTCTGTCTTGAAGTATCCGCCTTCCTCGAGGATATCAAACACCATGGGAACAAAATAATTGTCCTTGCGAACTTCCTCAACAACGCCAGAACAACCGGCAAGGAAGCCCACTTCTTCGCCACGGCGAACAACAAGAACGCCAAGCATCTTTCCCTCAGAAAGGATATTGCCCAATTCTGTATTCTCCAAATGTTTACGCACTTCTTCCGCTGCAAGGCAAACAAGCAGATGAGGCTCATAGCAAAACGGATAAGTAAAACGCTCAGGCAAGGCTATTTTAGAAATATCCGTATTATAACGATGAAACATTTTCAACATTCAATAAAACCATACCAATAGATACGCCTAAAGGAGTTGCATTAAGATAACTTAACACAACTCCCACTCAGGTAGCCCATAGGAGAATCGAACTCCTCTTTCAAGAATGAAAATCTTGCGTCCTA
>UQLZ01000014.1 GCA_900541935.1 uncultured Prevotellaceae bacterium
TCTCTTTCATTTTCTGTTACTTTTTAGTGTAACGCTATGGCAGGACTAGACAAAACAATGAAAAAGATAGGGTTGCGAAATTTCGCAACCCTATCTTTTTACTATTAGTTTTCTTTTTCTAACGCATTTCGTTTTACTTTGTTTTCCCTCTTCTCTGTTGAACTGCTGTTTGTATCCTTGCTGTCTTTGACGTGGATTTCGTTAGTGTTTCCATCGAAGAAGTGGTACTCCAAAAAAGCAAGAGCCTGGTTCGGTATAATCTTGAATTTCTTTCCGAAATCTCGTCTCCACTCTTTGAAAATCGATTTGAAGAGTCCTTTTCTGATGTATGCGTCCGCGTATGGGTGGACGTATAGTTTGAAGTTCGGAATCTTCAGCTCGTTAACGACGTAATCGATTTTCTCGCGAAGGCGATCTGTAAACAGAATCGAAGGCTGAACCTTTCCTTTCCCGTAGCAAGATGGGCATGTTTCCATTGTTTCAATGTCGAGGACTGCTCTAACGCGCTGGCGTGTAATTTGCATTAAACCGAATTTGCTAAGAGGCAGAATATTGTGTCTTGCTCTGTCATTTGCCATTACCTCCTTCATGTGTTCGTAGAGTTTCTGGCGGTGTTCCGCAAGGTTCATATCGATAAAGTCGATAACTATAATTCCACCCATATCTCTCAGTCGCAACTGTCGTGCAATTTCGTCAGCGGCACGGAGGTTAACGTCGAGTGCATTTTCCTCTTGGTTATCGGCGTTTTTGTTACGGTTTCCAGAGTTTACGTCGATAACGTGAAGTGCTTCTGTGTGCTCAATGATGATGTATGCACCGGCTTTAAATGATACCGTTTTGCCAAATGATGATTTAATCTGTTTAGTTACGTTGAATTCATCAAATATTGGCTCATCTTTAGCATATAGTTTTACCGTGTCCTTTCTTTCAGGAGCAATAAAACTGACGTAGTTGGATATCTGCGAGAAAGTGTCGGCATCGTTAACGAAGACATTTTCAAAAGAAGGGCTGAAAATATCTCGGATAATGCTAACGGCACGGCTCTCTTCTTCATGCAGCAATGCAGGTGGCTCGTTTTTCTGGAGTTTCTCAATGGCTTCTTCCCAGCATTTAACAAGTGTAGTCATTTCATTGTTAAGGTCTGCTACCCGCTTGTTTTCAGCCGATGTTCTGACGATAACGCCGAAATTCTTTGGCTTAATGCTTTCTATTAGTTGCCTCAATCTCATTTTCTCCTCTGTCGATTTTATTTTCTGGGAGATTGAGATTTTGTTTGAGAAAGGAATCAGGACCATAAATCGGCCTGTAAAAGTTATTTCGGTTGTCAATCGGGGTCCTTTTGTTGAAATAGGTTCTTTTGATACTTGGACGACGATATTTTGACCGACAGTTAGCGTTTCTGCTATGAGTCCCTGTTTATTGATATCCTGAAGACACTTGAATTTGGAAATCTGAGGTACCTTCGTTTTATCACCAATTGCTTCTTGAACAAATGCGTTGAATGTTGAAAACTGCGAACCCAAATCTAAATAGTGAAGAAAAGCCTCTTTCTCGGAACCTATGTCAACGAATGCTGCGTTGAGTCCCGGTAGCAGTTTCTTCACTCTGCCTAAATAGATGTCGCCAACGGCATACTTGATATTCCTTTCTTCTTTCTGAAGCGACATTAATCGCCCGTCTTCAAGTAAGGCTATCGAGATGTCTTTCGGTTGAACATCAACAATAAGTTCACTTTTCATTTACAACGTTATTCAATGTTTTGATTGAAAAAGGGGTTTGCCATTTAATGGCACAAGAACAAACTGACGACTGCGCGGGTCTTCCGTTTGTTCTTGTGTATTTTCAAATCCCACTAAGAAATAAATTATTTCTTTTTGTGACGATTTTTTCTCAATCTTTTTTTGCGCTTGTGAGTAGCCATCTTGTGGCCTTTTCTTTTCTTTCCGCTTGGCATAGTAATTTAATATTTTAGTGATTATTATTTAACGTCGTCCATAAATACTTTTGCCGGTTTGAATGCCGGAATCTTGTGCTCTGGGATGATGATTGTTGTTCCCTTAGAAATATTGCGGGCTGTCTTCTCAGAGCGAGTCTTTACGATAAAACTACCGAAACCACGAAGGTAAACGTTTTCTCCGTTTGCAAGAGAATCTTTTACAACGTCCATGAACTTTTCTACTGTTTCCAAAACAGCAGCTTTGTCAATACCTGTAGATTTGGCAATCTCATTTACGATGTCTGCTTTTGTCATAGTTGTATTTATTTTTATTTAATTTTTATAGTTTTTTCTATGTCGCTGCAACGCTTCTTTCGTTTGCGTCTGCAAATATCGCATTTTTTTTTCAATTAGAGATAGTTTAATGTGGAAAAAAGTGCTTTTTTGCAAAAATAAACCTTTAGATATCTGAAACTTGGTGTTTTTTTGCCGTTTTTTGCCCTTTATTCTTATTTTTCCTTCTTTATCGGTTTTTTGTCAAACCTTTCTCTTCTGCCAATTTCATCATCAGTTGCCATGCTTCTTCCCGGTCATTTTTTATTGTTCCGTCGAGTATTGCATTCTTGATGGTGTCTTTAATTTCTCCAATTATTGCTGATGGTTCTATATGGAATGTTTCCATTATGTCTTGTCCGCTGATTGGCGGTTGAAAATTCCGGATGCGGTCTTTCTCTTCTATTTCGACAAGTTTGTTTCTTACGATGGCAAAATTTTCGAGGAAGCGTTTTACTTTTTCCTGGTTCTTTGAAGTTATGTCTGCTTCGCAGAGGGTCATCAGATCGTCGATGTCGTTGCCTGCGTCAAAGAGTAGGCGGCGTACGGCTGAGTCTGTTACTTCTTCCTCTACTAATGCTATTGGGCGCATGTGCAGTTCAACAAGTTTCTGAACATATTTCATACGCTCGTCCATCGGGAATTTCATTCGTTTGAATATTGAGGGAATCATTTTCTTTCCAACGAAGTTATGGTTATGGAAAGTCCAACCGAGATTCTCGTCATATCTTTTTGTTACGGGTTTTGCTATGTCGTGGAAAACGGCTGCCCAACGGAGCCATTTGTTGTCGGTTTTTTCCGCAACGTTGTCAAGAACCTGTAGTGTGTGGAAAAAGTTATCTTTATGTCCTCGTCCTTCTTTAACTTCCGTACCTTTCAGGGCGTGTAGTTCAGGCATGATCAGTTGGAGCAGGCCGCTACTTTCAAGCAGGCGGAATCCCTTTGAGGGCCGCTGTGATTTGATGATTTTTGTCAGTTCGTCGTATATCCGCTCGCGCGAAATGATTTCTATGCGGTATGCATTCCTTTTTATTGCTTCAAAAGTTTCGTCAACAATATCGAAATCAAGTTGCGTTGCAAATCTGATAGCCCTCATCATTCTCAATGGGTCGTCAGAGAAGGTTATGTCTGGGTCAAGCGGCGTTCTGATTGCTTTTTTTGCAAGGTCTTCCATTCCGTTGAACGGGTCAACGAGTTCTCCGAAAGAGCCGTCATTTAGAGAAATTGCCATCGCGTTGATTGTAAAGTCTCGACGCTTTTGGTCGTCATCAAGCGTTCCGTTCTCAACAATTGGCTTGCGGCTGTTACGGTTATATGATTCTTTTCTTGCACCTACAAATTCGAGTTCCAGTTCACCGTGCTTGACCTGTGCTGTTCCGAAGTTTCGGTAAACAGCAATAGGGGTTTTGGGTCCGAGGTTTTTCGCAACTGCTTCTGCAAGGGCTATGCCGCTGCCAACAGTGACAAAGTCAAGGTCGGTTGACGGTCTTGCAAGAAAGAGGTCGCGGACAAACCCGCCGACAACGTAGCATGGTTGCTGCATTTCGTCGGCTGTCTGACCGATCGCTCGGAATATTTTATGAGTTAGTTTGTCTTGTAGGTTCATTCTATATTTGAGTTAGTTCTTCCGGGAATGTTGTTATGCATTCAAGTCCGTTTTCTCTTACTATGTAGGTGTTTTCAACGCCGACTGCACCCACGCCTGGAATAACGAATTTAGGTTCAAGGGCTATGACGTTGCCTAATTCAAGGATGTCGCGGCTCTTTGGGGCTATGACTGGCATTTCGTTTACTTCGATTCCGACTCCATGACCAACGAAGCCTGCTTTTTGGTTGTGTCCCATAAAGTAATCTGTCAGTCCTGCTTCTTCGACCATTGCTTGTGCTGTCATGTATGCGTCACACGCTTTAGTGCCTGGTTTCATAGTTTCCATCAGTTTGTGGTTGATGTCTATGGAGAGTTGGTGTGCCTTCTTAGCAAGGTCAGAAACGCGTTCAACGTAGAAAGTACGGGTCATGTCAGTCATGTATCCGGTGAAGTTTCCGTTCATATCAACCATAATTGTGTTGTCTGGGCGGATAACTGTTCCGTTGCAGCCAACAGGAAGCGAGTTGTCAAGTCCTTCGCCACCCATTGCAAAGTCGTAAGGGGTTGGGGTATCGGCATTGTCTCCTGCGAGAAGGTTTCCCATAAATAGTTCCATTGATTCGCCGTTGATGCGGAAAATGCCGAGGCAGCCGTCGAGACGCAATATGCGTTCTATCTCTATCTGCAGTTCAACGTCGGTCATGCCGCTTTCGTATTTTCCGTAGATTCTTTTATAAGAGTTTGTATGGCGAACTCCAGATTCTTTAAGGAGTTTTATCTCGTATTCTGTTTTGACAGATCTTGCTTTGGAAAGGATAGGAGAGCCGTTGATTATTTCCGTCTGATTCAGAGCCTTTGCAAGTCTTTGAATCGTTGAGAATGCCGCTCTGTCAGCTTCCATAGCGAGTTTTGCCGGGGCTTGAAGTCCCATTTCTGAAAGTATTTCCAAAATCTGTTCAGGCTTTCTTATGTATTTAGCCCTACAGTCGTCGATTCCTACAGGACGGCGTATTAGAAATACGGAAGTTCCCTCTGCAGGAACGTAAACGTATCCTGCAAAAACCATTCCGGTTGCATAGTATATGTTTGCATTGCTGCTGATAAGCAGTGCGTCGAAGCCGTTTTCTTTAATGAGATTTTGAAGTTTGGCTTGTCTTGTTTCAAATTCTTCGTTGCTTAAAAATTTCATATCTATTTTATGCTTAAGAAATAGTTGGATAACTCTTCAAATGAATTGAAAGAAATATCTGGGTGTTTGCATTCTCCGAATCCGTAGGCGGCGAATACAAAGTTCAGACCTGCGGCTTTGGTGCTTTGGCAGTCGCCTTCAGTGTCTCCAATGTAGGCCGGTTGGGTCAGATTATACTTTTCTTTTAGTATTTTCATATTTACTTCCTTGGGTTTCAATGTTGCCCCATAGGTAACTGCTTCTGTTATGAAGTCAGAAATGTTGGCGCAGCGGATAAGGTTATTAAGTCCGTCAGCACCGCAGTTGCTGAGTAAAAGAATAACATATTTCTTAGACAATAGTTCAATTCCTTCACTGACTCCCTTGTACGGCTTTCCTCCTAATTCAGGCATCATTTCAAATTCTAATTCTTCAAGTTTTGGAATGAATACCTCTGCCGGTATATGCGGGTTGCCTTCTGTTATATTATTGTAAATTTCATCGATGTGTTTGCCCATTTGCGAAATAAGTTCTTCCCTTGAAACCGTTTTGTCAACGCCAAAAAGTTCAAAGCACTTATCCCATACTTTGCAATAAGAATCAACGGCATCCCAGAGAGTGCCGTCCATGTCGAAAATCAGAGCATCTGTCTTAGCCCAGTCGATAGTATTTTTCTTCATTTGTTTTAGTCTGCTTTTGTAACCAATGACAATCCAATATTGTTTATGTTTGTAATGGTGTCGCAACGCATATCTTGCCAGATGATGACTTTATTGAATTGGCCTTTTTTGACATTCTTTTTGATGGATGCGGTATGCTGGAATAGTTTGCCTAATCCGGAGCCGTACCATTTCCCGTATTTGTCGGCGATCTGAAAATTAATTGTGTCAGACTGTACGATTGCATTCCCTTTGGCGTAGTCAACAATCAGCCAGATGTTTCGATAAGGGTAATAGTTATCGTGCCTAATGCTTAGTTGAAGGTCTGAGTGCCCTAAAACGATAGAGTCAGGTATTTCAAACTCGATAGGTCTGCGCTTGTCCCAGCCATTTTTATCGATGTCTTTAAAATTACTAAAATAGACTCCGTCTGAATTACAGGCGGAGACTATTGTTGTAAGCAGAATTAATATAATGCTTTTAACCTTCATTCTGTTTGTTAGATTCTTTGTTTTGACCTTGTGGTCTGTTCTGTTTTTTGAATCCGTTACGTTGCTTTCCTTTGTTTTTATTGTTGCGTTGTGGAGTCTGCTCATCCTGTTGTGGCTGTCGGTCAGCATTCTGCTCTTTTGTTTGTGGGTTCTGACCTTTAGGTTGTCCGTTACGCTTGTTGCCTGATTTCTTCTTTTTGTTCTTTTTGGCTTTATCAAAACGTGTAACGCTGTCTTGGCCGACAATGTCTCCAAATTCTTTTACTGGCATAGTGCTTTCGCTTTCTTCGTTCGCCAATTCTTCTGGCTTGACGCCTTTCTTGTTTAATGCAATAATCTCAAAAGCGCGTGCAGCTGATATAGTAACCAGATTTGCCGGGATTTGCTTGTCGGTAGAGTAGGTGAGTTCTTTTTTGAAAATGTCGCTCTTGAAGAAGTAATAAGTGTTGTTTGCAGTTTCTAATGTTACTTCTTTTGAAGGCATTTTCTTTACGCATTCAACGTAGGCGTCAACTTCATAGTTTAGGCAGCATTTCAGTTTAGCACATTGCCCGGCAAGTTTCTGAGGGTTTAGTGAAATATCCTGATATCGTGCAGCACTTGTTGCTACTGAAACAAAGTTAGTCATCCAACTTGAGCAGCATAGTGGTCTTCCGCAAGGACCGATGCCTCCTATTCTGCCAGCTTCTTGTCTTGCACCAATTTGCTTCATCTCTATGCGGATGTGGAATGTTTCGGCAAGAACTTTGATAAGTTGGCGGAAATCGACGCGCTCGTCAGCAATATAGTAGAAAATCGCTTTATTGCCGTCGCCTTGATATTCAACGTCGCCAATTTTCATGTCGAGGTTAAGACGTTTTGCAATTTGGCGTGATTCGATCATTGTTTGGTATTCCCTTGCCTTTGCTGCCTCGAATTTCTCAAGGTCTGCTGCTTTGGCTTTGCGGAAAATCCTTCTGATTTCTGCATCAGGTCGAAGGTTCGCTTTCTTCATTTGCAAGGCAACGAGTTTTCCCGTGAGAGAAACTCTGCCAATGTCGTGTCCCGGATTTGCTTCAACGGCTACCATATCACCAATGGCAAGTGGTATGTTCATGCTGTTCTTGTAATATCCTTTGCGGGTATTCTTGAATTGCACTTCCACCATGTCGAAGGTGTTCATGTTGCCGGGAATGTCAGCCAGCCAGTCGTAGCAGTGGAGTTTTCCACGTGGTTCTTTGCTGCTATCTTCCGTATGCTCGTTTATATATTCTGACAAATCGCTCATATCTCCTATTATTTTGCGAAACTAACTGCACGTGTTTCTCTGATAACGGTGATTTTGACTTGTCCCGGGTATGTTAGTTCGTCTTGAATTTTTTGAGCAATTTCTCCGGAAAGTTTTTCTGTTTCAACGTCGGTAATCTTGTCGGCACCAACGATAACGCGAAGTTCGCGGCCAGCCTGGATTGCGTAGGTCTTGATAACTCCCGGATAAGAAAGAGCGAGTTGCTCAAGGTCGTTAAGACGCTTGATGTATGCTTCAACAACTTCACGGCGAGCACCAGGTCTTGCTCCAGAGATAGCATCACATACTTGAACGATAGGAGCGAGCAGTGATGTTTGCTCAACTTCATCGTGGTGTGAGCCGATAGCGTTGCAGATATCTGCTTTTTCTTTGTATTTTTCAGCAAGCTTCATACCGAGTATTGCGTGTGGCAATTCTGGTTCTTCATCAGGCACTTTACCTATATCGTGGAGCAAACCTGCGCGGCGTGCTTTCTTAGGATTCAAGCCGAGTTCTGATGCCATGATAGCACAGAGGTTTGCAGTCTCTCTTGAGTGCTGAAGAAGGTTTTGTCCGTAACTTGAGCGGTATTTCATTTTACCTACAAGTCTGATAAGTTCAGGGTGTAAGCCGTGGATACCCAAGTCGATAGTAGTTCTCTTACCTGTTTCAATGATTTCTTCCTCTACTTGCTTACGTACTTTGGCAACAACTTCTTCAATGCGTGCCGGGTGTATACGTCCGTCGGCAACAAGTTGGTGAAGAGCAAGGCGTGCAATTTCGCGTCTTACCGGGTCAAAGCCTGAAAGGACAATTGCTTCTGGTGTGTCGTCAACGATTATTTCAATACCAGTTGCTGCTTCAAGGGCGCGGATATTGCGGCCTTCGCGACCTATGATGCGTCCCTTTATTTCGTCGCTGTCGATATGGAATACTGTTACAGCGTTTTCGATTGCTGTTTCTGTTGCAACTCGTTGGATTGTTTGAACTACAATGCGCTTTGCTTCTTTGTTAGCAGTTAGTTTAGCCTCGTCCATAATGTCATTGATGTATGAAGCTGCATTCGTTTTTGCTTCATCTTTTAATGATTCAACGAGTTTTTCTTTCGCTTCTTCTGCTGACAAGCCTGAGATATGTTCTAATTCCTCTTGAGCCTGCTTTTGCAGTTTCTCAACTTCTGCTTCTCGTGCTTCAACTTCTGCAAATTGGTTGTCGAGTGCCTTTTGAAGTGCTTCGTTTTCGTTTTTCTTCTTTTGCACCTCTGATTGCATTTGGTTCAATTGTAATTCCCTTTGCTTTGCTTTGGCTTCGGCAGACTGGATTTTTGACAATCTTGCGTTGGCAACTTTTTCAGCCTCAGCCTTCATCTTCATTTCTTCTTCCTTTGCTTCGAGAATCTTGTTCTTTTTTAGAACGTCAGCCTCGAGTTTTGCCTCTTCGATTATGTTATTTGCTCTGCTGTGGGCCATCTTTTTTGATATGACCATTGCAACTGCTCCACCAACAATCAGCGAGATTACCGCTATTGCTATATTGATTAATATGTCCATTTATGATTAGTTTGTTTTTATGTTAAAAAAAAGCACTGACCATACTTGTTTCCAAGCATTTTCAGTGCGGTTTGTTATTTCGTTGTTATACGATGCTAAAATTGTTGAGCAATAGGTCTTGCCATCCTCTGAGGCTTGTTACCAGTCATTGCAATATGTCTAATATATTAATTCTCATTTCAAAAGCGATTGACGCTATTTTATTGCCTTTCAATATATAGTGCTATTTTAATTATTGAGTTGCTCAATACATTTTTCAACATCCCGCACTAATTTGGCAATGGTGTTCCGACTTTTTTTGAGCATTTCCTTATCTGGCGCAATTGTTGTCGCTATTTTCAGATATTCGTTTTCCGTTTGTAATCTTTCGATTTCTTTTCGTTGCTGAAGTATTTGCTGCTCAAGTTCTGCATTTTGATTGCCCAATTCTTTGTATTTTTCATACAAGTTATTGTATTTTTCAACCAGAACCGAAAGTTTTTGACGCATACGTTCAAAAATCTGTGACAAAGTCTCTGCCATTCTGAACCAAATTTTTACAAAAGTATAAAATTATTTTCATTTTATGAAATGTTATATTGGAAA
Organism: uncultured Prevotellaceae bacterium; assembly: GCA_900541935.1. Taxonomy (GTDB): domain Bacteria; phylum Bacteroidota; class Bacteroidia; order Bacteroidales; family Muribaculaceae; genus Limisoma. Next base: position 9,578 of record UQLZ01000014.1, read on the forward strand.
ATAATAGTAGAGTCGGAAGATTTTTTTAGTTTTTGTAAAGAAGTTTATGTAACGTTCAGAATAATGTCGTCAATGCTTTTTTCGTAGTCTTTAATGAATTTCTTCAGTTCTTCTTCGCGTTCTTGCAAAGCGGTAGCTGTGTCAAAGTATAATTTCGCATACTGGAATGCGACAAGGGCGAGGTAGTCGTCCTTGGGCATTCCAGGCTTTGAAATCTTAAAGTTTTCCCAAAGGTCGTTGAGGTGCTTTTCTATTTCTTTTATATATTCCTCATCTTTGCGGAAAATTGTAGTCTTTATCCTTTTGTCTGTTATTTTCAGAGTTATGCTTTGCGTTTCGCGGTCCATCTTATCTTGCTAATATTAATGCTGCTTGTGGTGCAGCTTCGATTTTTCCACCTTTAGAAGTTCCAATGCCGTTTTTGTCAAGTTTGCCGTCGGATGCTATTATTGTCCATTCGCCCTTAGGGACTTTGACTGTTTGCGGTGTTGTATTTCCATTGTAGATAACTTTGATTTCTTTCCAAGTGTCACCGTTAGCGTTGTTCTTTATTGAGTAAGAAACGAGATTCGGTTGCTTGATATTGTCGAAAACGATGTTTTTAGCAACTTCTTCTGTTGTTGCCATTCTGAATGCAGGATGGCTTTTTCTCAAGTCAATTAGGTTCTTGTAATATTCGAATTGCTCGCGGTTTTGCTTTTTCAGGTTCCAGTCGATTGCGTTTACGTCATCAGGTGACTTGTAACTATTGTGGATGCCTTTCTTATCACGGAAAATTTCTTCTCCGGCAAATATAAACGGAGTGCCTTGTGAAGTGAACACTATTGTTTGAGCCAGTCTTGCAACTCTCATGCGGATGGAATCGTTAACCTCTGGCATGGATTTGCGAAGTTTGTCAGTCAGGCACAAATCGTCGTGACAGGAAACGTAGTTCATTATCTGTGTTGGATTTGCTGCGTATGGGAATTTTGAGTTGCTGCCTTTTGAGTAGTCAACTTGCGGGTGGTTTGTTGAGGCAACAACGCCTATTTTTACTGTTTCTTCCTGACCGGGCTTGCCTGATGCAAATCCCTTGTCGCTTGCATTGCTGTAATGGCCTTTAACGGCATCGCGGATGTCGTCGCTGAATACTGCAACGCCTGTCATTTTTGCAACGTTTTCTTTTAGAGCGCGTTGCTCAACTGGTAGTGGGCTGTCGCCTGCTGTCCATCCTTCGCCGTAAATAACGGCATTCGGGTTGATTGCTTTTAGTTCTTTTGCAACACGGTTCATTGTTTCAACATCATGTATAGCCATCAAGTCGAAGCGGAAACCGTCGATATGATATTCTTTAGCCCAATATTTAATAGAGTTCACGATGTAGTCGCTCATTTGCTTTCTGTCTGATGCGGTTTCGTTGCCGCAGCCTGATGCATCGCTGTAAGTTCCGTCGGCACGGTGGCGGTAGTAGTAGCCTGGTGCAGTGAGTGAGAAGTTTGATTCGTTGCCCAAGGCGGTGTGGTTATAGACAACATCCATAATAACACCTATGCCGGCGTTGTGAAGAGCCATTACCATTTCCTTCATTTCGCGGATACGAGTGTAAGGATTTTCCGGGTTTGTTGAGTAAGAACCTTCTGGAGCATTGTAGTTCAGAGGGTCATATCCCCAGTTGTACTGTTGGTCAGCAAGTTGCGTTTCATCAACTGTGTTGTAGTCGTATGAAGGAAGGAGATGAACGTGGGTGATTCCAAGTTCTTTTAGGTGGTCAATACCTGTTTTTTCTCCGTTTTCTGAGCGTGTTCCTTTTTCAAGCATGGCAATAAACTTGCCTTTGTTTGTTATTCCAGAATTGCGGTGGGCGGAGAAATCGCGGTGGTGCATTTCGTAAACGATAGCGTCAGTCTGGTTTTTGGTAGTAACGTACTTGTCGTTTTCCCAACCGCAGGGATTTGTTTTCGACATGTCAATAATGGCTCCTCTTGCCCCGTTGGCTCCAACTGCTTTTGCCCATACACCAGGAGTTTCGGCAAGCCAAGACCCGTTGATGTGTATTTGGAATGTGTAAAATTTGCCATATAATTTTTCAGCAAAAGATTTTGACCATGTTCCGTTTGCTGATTTTGTCATTTCAACTGTTTCTATGGGTTTCCCGTTTCTGCCGTGTTCGTAAATGTTTAATTTAACGGCATCAGCGCCAGGTGACCAAAGTCTGAAGTGAGTTCCTTTGCTGTCAACTGTTAATTCCAAGTCTTCGCCAGCATAGGTAGGGTATGAGTTAAGAACTTCATCGGCAATTTTCGGGAATGTTTGTGCGCTTGAAGTCATTGTGTTAAGAGCCGATGCTGTTACAACGGCTGAAGCGGTAAGTAGTTTTGCAACAAAGTTTGTCATAGAGTTTAAATGAATAAAGGTTGTTAAGTATTTGTAAATCGGACAAATGCTATTTTACAACGACTTTCATTGTCCCGTTTTCGCTCTTAACCAGATAGAAACCTTGAGGCAATGAAATTGTTGTGCTGTCATTTTTTAGTTCAATTGTTCTTACTGTTTGTCCGGTAATTGAATATACGGTAAAAGTGTATTTTTTCCCTGTGGTGTTCTCTATAGTTAGAGTACCAGGCCTGTTTGAAGTGACAGCAATGCTACGCTTTGGGGCTTCTTTTTGGGGAGCCTGAGCGATTGCGCAAGGAATTGTCAGCATTAATGCAACGGATAATATCAAAGAGAATTTTTTTGACATAATTTATCGTTCTTCTTTTTGCAAAGTTAGAAAATAATTATTCGAATGACAAATATTTGAAAGTATTTTTGGTTTTATTCTTAAATGTAATTAACTTAGCAACAGAAAGAGATTATAATGACGTTTGCTTCAACATATTCGATAGTTTCTTTTATCATTCTAATAGCGTATGCGGTGACAATTATATCTGCTGTCTATGTGGTGATTTCTGAAAATCGGAATCCCGTGCGTTCTTTGGCATGGGTTACGGTCTTGATGTTTTGCCCTGTAATAGGACTCATCCTTTATCTCTTCTTTGGCAGAAGTCTTAAAAACAAGGCCTTGATATCAAGGATGATGAAGCGAAAGTTGATGCATCGCGAAGCCGTGAAGCAAGTTGATTTTACCAAATTGCCACTCTCTGGGGAGAATTTGCAGTTGGTAAAACTTGCCCACTCTCTGATGGGATCTGTTTATTATCCGGGAAATGGTGTCGAGATTTTCAGCAATGGAAAGGAGTTGTTCGAAAAGTTTAAAAAGGATTTGCTATCGGCTGAAAAGTCAATCAATATGCAATTCTATATATTCGAAGATGATGTGCTTGGTAATGAAATAAGTGATATCTTAATAGCGAAGGCAAAGAATGGGGTCTCTGTTCGCGTCATCTATGATCATGTTGGCAATTTCCGTGTGAAGAAAAGATTCTATAGGCGAATGACTGAGGCGGGAGTTGAGATTCATCCGTTTTTCCGCGTTACATTTCCTGAGTTCGCAGCACGTGTGAATTGGCGTAACCACCGCAAAATTACCGTTATCGACGGTAAGATTGGTTATATAGGAGGAATGAATATTGCTGACCGCTATGCTGGAGCAGGAAGCAAGGTTTGGCGTGACACGCATTTGCGGTTGACAGGTTTGTGTATATATGGAATGTCGCATTCCTTTGCTTTGGATTGGTGTTTTATGGGGCTACCTCCTTATGATGAGGACTGTCAGAAATTAACCGTGAAACCAGATTACTTTGCTGGTGTGCAAATCGTTGGAAGCGGACCTGTAGGGCAGTGGCATAATCTTGCCTTGATGTTCTTAAAGGCCATTGGCAATGCAAAAAAATTGATTTATATACAGACTCCATATTTCTTGCCTACGCAGAGTTTGCTGAACGCGCTGCAGGCCGCGGCTCTTGCTAAGGTTGATGTAAGGGTTATGATTCCTCGTAACCCTGATTCCGCAACGTTAAAGTATGCGTCAGGCTCTTATATCGGTCAATGTATTCGTGCGGGAATAAAGATTTACTATTATGAGCCGGGAATGCTCCATTCAAAGGTGGTTATCGTTGACGATGAATTTGTGACAACCGGTTCAACGAATTTCGACTTCCGCAGTTTGGAATATAATTTTGAGTGCAATGCTTTCATATATAGTAAAGAAGTAAATAAACAAATGCGCGAGTTATTTGTTAATGATATGAAGCAGTCAACCCGAATTATGACAACGCAGTGGAGGCACCGTCCGTTCTTCCAAAAACTTAAGGAATCACTCGCCCGTTTGCTTAGTCCTGTGTTGTAGAGGCGGAAAGGAGTTTCTGCTTTTTTTGCTGGTTTGACAGATTGTTGCAGCTGAAAAATAAATGTGGTATTTTCGCAATTTACTCTCGGCTTGCACTATCTTTAGATAAGATAGGCTTTGCCTCGGTATAAAAAATAAAAAAATCTTCGTTTTTTTCTTTTTTCTACTCTCGGCTTGCACTATCTTTGCATTACAGAAAACTATAATTTAATTATACATCAATTAAACACAAAACTATTATGAAATTCCTTACAGAAGAGAAATTGACAATCGTAGGCGCAGCCGGTGCGATTGGTTCAAACATGGCACAAACAGCCTTGATGATGGGATTAACTCCAAATCTTTGCTTGTATGACCCATACGGACCAGGTTTGGAAGGCGTTGCAGAAGAAATGCGTCACTGTGGTTTTGAAGGTGCTAACGTAACTTTCACAACTGATATTAAGGAAGCATTGACAGATGCAAAATATGTAATTTCTTCAGGTGGTGCTCCTCGTAAAGCAGGTATGACTCGTGAAGACTTGCTAAAGGGTAACGCTCAAATTGCTGAGGAATTCGGTAAAAACTTGAAAGCATACTGCCCAGATGTTAAACACGTTGTTGTTATCTTCAACCCGGCAGATATTACAGGTTTGATTACTCTTCTTTACTCTGGCTTGAAACCTTCTCAAGTAAATACTTTGGCTGCTTTGGACAGCACACGTTTGCAAAGCGAACTTGCTAAATATTTCGGTGTAGCACAAAGCGAAGTTACTGGTTGCCGTACATACGGAGGTCACGGTGAGCAAATGGCTGTATTTGCTTCAACTGCTAAGGTTGCAGGTACTCCACTTTTGGATCTTATCGGTACAGACAAATTGCCAGCAGACAAGTGGGCAGAAATCCAAGAAAAAGTTACTAAGGGTGGTGCTAACATCATCGCATTGCGTGGCCGCTCTTCATTCCAAAGCCCTGCATACGTTTCTGTTGAGATGATTCGTGCTGCTATGGGTGGCGAAGCATTCCGTTGGCCAGCAGGTCGCTATGTTTCTTTCCAAGGTTATGACCATATCATGATGGCTGTTGAAGCTACTATCACTGCTAATGGTTGTGCTTACGAAGAAATCGTTGGTACTAAGGAAGAAATGGAAGCATTGAGAGAAAGTTACAAGCACCTTTGCGCTCTTCGCGACGAAGTTATTGCTATGGGCGTTCTTCCTCCAGTTGCTGAATGGCACGCTCTTAACCCGAATATCGACTAATAATTCGATTGAATAAGAGAAAGCCGACAAAAAGTCGGCTTTCTTTATCTTATAGAGTATTATTGTTGATAATGTTTTAGATATCAAGTATAATAATCTGGGCTCGTGTTTGCTTTTTAATACATTATTGGCAAATTAAAAGTCCTTTTTAGCATTTTGATTTATGAAAAAGATAAAATTAACAGCATTAGTTTTATTATGTGCTGCAATTTTGATGCCAAGTTGCTCAACTCCATTAAATAATACAGCCAAGGGCGGTATGATTGGCGGAGCTGGCGGTGCCGGTGTCGGTGCGTTGATTGGCGGACTTATCGGTAAGGGAAAAGGTGCAGGTATCGGTGCCGCTGTTGGTGCTGCTGTTGGTACGGGTGCCGGAGTCCTTATTGGCAGAAAAATGGACAAGGCTGCTGAGCAGGCTAAGCAAATTGAAGGAGCAAAGGTGGAGCAAGGCGAACAAGAAGGTGTTAAGTATGTTAAGGTTACTCTTGATAGCGGTATTACCTTTGCACTAAATCAAACAACGTTGTCGCAAACTGCAAAGAATTCCCTTGCTTTATTTGCTTCTCAACTTGACCCGCAATTTGATTTGGCTATTTGCGGACATACAGACAATACAGGTTCTTTGTCTGTAAATCAGCGAGTATCTACTGAAAGAGCACAATCGGTTGCTGACTATCTGTCAAAAAGCGGTATCGCAAGTTCGCGTATGAAATCTGTTAAAGGTTATGATTACCAGTATCCAATTGCTTCTAACAATACAAAGGAAGGTCAGGCATTAAATCGCCGCGTGGAATTATATCTTATTCCAAGTGCTGAGATGGTTGCTGACGCTCAAAAAGAAGCAAAACAGTAAAATATAAATAGGGAGTGTGCCTAAGGTTGTCTATTGGCATACTCCTTTTCTCATTAAATCCCAAAAATGATTTTTCTAATGCGGAAAGATTTTTATAACCCTATTACTATTTTTTTGATGAAAAAAAACTTACTGCTAATAATTTTTGCATGCACATGTGTTTGTGTTTCTGCGAAACAGGCGTATCCGGGACTTTTGACAAAGCAAATGCCAGATGGTTCAGTCATTGAATATAGATTGCATGGTGATGAGAACTTTCACTATATGACCTTAGCAGACGGAACATTGATTAAACAGGAGGCAGATGGTTTCTTCTATTATGCCATGGCTTCTGATAAAGGTGTTGTATCTACGGCTGTAAAGGTCGGAGATGTGAAAAAATATGATAAAGCAATGAGGGTATCTGCTGAATCCCAGAAAAACGGATTGGAAAGTTTGCGTGCTAAGGCTGTTGAAAAGCGTCTATCTCTTATGCCGGTTGCTAAAAATTCGGTGGTCAACGCAAAACGCGGATTGGCTATTATGGTTGAATTTCCTAATATGAAATTCAAATATTCTCAGCAGTTGTTCAATGACATGTTGAATAAGGAAGGTTTTAGTGACTATGGCTCAACTGGCAGTGCTCTTGACTATTTTAAAAACTCTTCTTACGGTAAATATGCTCCTAAATTTGATGTTTTTGGCCCATATACAGTGGCAAATAATTATGAATATTATGGAGAGACTTCAGATGATGCGCACGTACCTGATTTGATTGTTGAGGCTTGCAAATTAGCGGAAAAAGATGGTAAGGATTTGTCAATCTATGATGAAAATGGCGATGGATATATAGATAATGTCTTTGTTTTCTATGCAGGAGAAGGTGAAGCAAACGGAGGTGGTGTTAATACAATCTGGCCTCACCGTTGGGTAGTCAGACCGATAGATTCTGGTACAACGTATCCTAACTATAATGGAACTATGGCTGATACAAAGGTGTCTGGTGTCTATGTTCGAGATTATGCTTGTGGGAATGAGATTTGCAAGGCGAATATGCAACTTATCAATAATGATTTTGAGGGTGTAGGAACTTTTGTTCATGAGTTCGGGCATGTACTTGGACTTATGGATTTGTATGACACAAGCAACGGATACACGCAGACCTTAGACGTTTATGACGTTATGGATCATGGCGATTACCTTAATATGGGTCGCACACCTGCTGCTTATTCTGCGTACGAGAGAATGTTCTGCGGCTGGCTTACGCCTAAGCAAGTGCACCCAACGACAGGTGGCACCGTATATACCTTACCTGCTATTGATAAAGGCGAGGCTTTGCTCTTGACTGCTGACGGTACGAAGCACAATCTGGTTGGTCAAAATCCGAACCCTGAGGTATTTTATCTAATTGAGAATCGTTCAGGAAAAGGATGGGATAAGTATATGGACCCTTCTGGTGGCACTAATGGTTTGTATGATCTTCCAGGTGATAAGGGTTTGTTGATAACCAAAATTACTTACAATAAAGATTCCTGGCAGTCTAATTTGGTTAATGCTTACGGAAATCAAGGAGTAGGGTTTATCTATACCATGAATCAGCAGTATCCATATTTCTATCCAATGTTCCCTGGGAAGTTGGGCATTACAAGCACAGCAACTGGTCCCTTTAAGTTCTTTGATATAGTTAGGGATGAGGAAACTGGAGACGTTACATTTACAGTTTCAGACAGAAACGGCCCCGAAGGAGGCGTTGAGGGAATCGTCAATGATGACATGGTGGCAGTAGGTCTTAAAGGCTCTATATCAATGAGAGGTAGCCATTCTGCTGAAATCTATAATTCTCAAGGCGTTTTGGTTTATTCCGGTGCCGAAACAACTATTAAGGTTGCTGCTGGCATTTATATTGTTAGAATGTACGGAATAGGAGGCTCTAAAGTTGAGAAAGTTATAGTAAGGTGATTTTAGAGATATATGAGAAAATTCCGTGCCGAGGTGTGCGGAATTTTTTTTATCAAAACATTTGTTACTGTGTAAAAAAACAGGATGTATCTTTTTGAGATACATCCTGTTTTTTTCTTTTTGCTGAAAAGAATTACTTTCTGATACCAAGTTCTTCTTTTGCAATGATAGCGCGGTAGCGGTTGATGTCCTTTCTGATTAGGTAATCAAGAAGACGACGACGTTTACCTACCAATTTTTTAAGCGCTCTTGTTGTACTATGATCTTTGTGATTTGACTTCAAGTGTTCAGTCAAATGAGCGATACGGACAGAAAATAATGCAATCTGAGCCTCTGGTGACCCAGTATCAGTATTCGACTTACCGTATTTCTCGAAGATCGCCTTTTTGTCTTCAGCATTCAAATGCATTGCGAATAATTTTTAAAGTGTTAATACTTAATTAGCGGTGCAAAGGTACTTCTTTCTTTGCAATTTGCCAAATATTTGTTATATAATTATTTAAATTTATTCAGTTAGTTTGCGGTAACGTATTCTGTGAGGCTCAACGTCGCCCATTCTTGCACGTTTGTTTTCCTCATATTCTGAATACGTACCTTCGTAGTAGTAAACTTGGCTGTCGCCTTCAAAAGCGAGTATGTGTGTGCAAATACGGTCAAGGAACCAGCGGTCGTGAGATACCACAACTGCGCATCCAGCAAAGTTTTCCAAACCTTCTTCCAATGCACGGAGTGTGTTAACGTCGATGTCGTTGGTTGGTTCGTCGAGAAGCAGAACGTTGCCTTCTTCCTTCAATGCCATTGCAAGGTGCAAGCGGTTCCTTTCTCCACCAGAAAGAACGCCGATTTTCTTTTCTTGGTCTGCTCCGGCAAAATTGAATTTTGACAGGTATGCTCTTGCGTTTACATCGCGGCCACCCATTCTGAATATTTCAGTTCCTCCAGAAACAACTTGATATACAGTCTTTTCTGGGTCAAGGTCCTTGTGTGTCTGGTCAACGTATGCAATTTTAACAGTTTCTCCAACTTCAAATAAACCATTATCAGCCTTTTCCATACCCATAATGAGTTTGAATAGGGTGGTTTTACCGGCACCGTTCGGACCGATAACGCCAACAATTCCGTTAGGTGGCAGCATAAAGTTGAGGTCGTCAAATAGAACTTTGTCGCCAAATGCTTTGCTAACGTGTTGTGCTTCAATAACCTTATTACCCAAGCGAGGTCCGTTAGGAATGAATATTTCAAGTTTTTCTTCTCTTGCTTTTTGGTCTTCGTTAAGCAATCTGTCGTATGATGACAAACGTGCTTTACCTTTTGCCTGACGTGCCTTTGGTGCCATTCTAATCCATTCCAACTCGCGCTCAAGAGTCTTGCGGCGCTTGCTTGCCTGCTTTTCTTCCAACGCCATACGTTGAGTCTTTTGATCAAGCCAAGAACTGTAGTTGCCTTTCCAAGGAATTCCTTCTCCGCGGTCCAATTCAAGAATCCAACCTGCAACGTGGTCAAGGAAGTAGCGGTCGTGCGTAATTGCAATAACTGTACCCTTGTACTGCTGCAAATGCTGTTCAAGCCAGTCGATAGATTCTGCATCCAAGTGGTTGGTAGGTTCATCGAGCAATAGAATGTCAGGATTTTGAAGCAATAGTCGGCATAAAGCAACGCGACGGCGCTCACCTCCAGAAAGGGTTGTAACGTTTTGGTCTTCTGGTGGGCATCGCAGTGCGTCCATTGCGCGTTCAAGTTTGTTGTCAATGTTCCAAGCGTCAACAGCATCAAGTTTGTCTTGCAGTTCTGCTTGACGGTTAATTAGTTTGTCCATCTTGTCAGGATCTTCAAGAACGTCTGGGTCAGCAAAACTTTCGTTGACTTTGTCAAATTCGGCAAGAAGATCAAGAATGGGCTGAACGCCTTCCTGAACGATTTCCTTTACTGTTTTGGATGGATCTAATTTAGGGTCTTGCTCCAGGTAACCGACTGTATAGCCTGGAGAGAAAACAACCTCTCCCTGGTATTGCTTGTCAAGCCCTGCAATGATTTTTAGCAGGGTTGATTTGCCGGAACCATTTAAACCGATGATACCGATTTTTGCACCGTAGAAGAATGAGAGGTAGATATTTTTCAATACTTGTTTTTGAGGCGGGTAGATTTTGCTCACCCCAACCATCGAAAAGATTACTTTTTTATCGTCAGCCATAGTGGTTGATTATGTTGTTATTAATGTTTTCGTTGTTGTTTGGTTTTATAGTCGCACATGATTTTCCCTTCAGCAATGTTCTTCAGTTTTGTTCTGATTAGCTGCTTGCGGATAGGAGTTGTCTTGTCAACATAAAGGGTTCCGTCAAGGTGGTCGCATTCGTGCTGGATAATTCGAGCGAGGAAGCCTTCAAAAACTTCTTCATGCTCAACAAAATCCATATCCAACCAGTTTAGACGAACTTTTTCGTATCTTGCAACTGGTTCATGAATGCCTGGAACGCTCAAGCAACCTTCTTCACGAGTAACTTTCTTTCCTTCTTCAATGATATCAAGTTCTGGGTTGATAAGGGTTAATTTAACGCCTTCCAGCTCAGGAAAACTTTCTTTTAGAGCATCTGCGTCGATAACGACAAGGCGTATTGACAAACCAACTTGTGGTGCGGCAAGTCCGATACCGTCTGATGCGTACATTGTTTCGTACATGTTTTCAACAAGATTTTCCAAGTCTGGATAATCTTTTGTAATTTCTTCTGCTTCTTGGCGAAGAACAGGTTGACCGTATAAGTAGATTGGTAGTATCATAATAATCGTTGTTTACTGTTCAAATAATCGTTAAGAATAATTGCTGCAGAAATTTTGTCAACAACGGCTTTATCGCGGCGATCCATTTTTTTCATACCACCAGCAAGCATTGCCTGGTGGGCGAGGACTGAGGTAAATCGCTCGTCAAACATTTCTATGGGTATGTTTGGTAGTGCTTTTGCAAGTTGCTTGACAAATATTTTTACATATTTCATGTTTTCGGAATCCTCGTTGTTTATTGTGCGTGGCATTCCTACTATGATTTTATCTACGGGTTCTTTTGAGGTATAATCCTTTAGAAAGTCGATGAGTGTGTGCGAGCGTTCTGTTGTAAGACCGTTCGCAATAATTTGAAGCGTGTCGGTAACTGCTATTCCCGAGCGCTTTCTTCCGTAATCAATTGCCAGTAATCTGCCCATTAGAGTTTTCCTTTGCGAAGATACGCAAAATTCGCCGATTAGTGAAATTTGCGAACTAAATAAATCTAATCTTGCAGCATAGCAGCCCGCCCCTTGTTACTCAACTATCCACTTTTCGAGGCTGCGGGATTCGTTACTGAAATTTGCTCCTATTTTGATTATTGTACGACTGTCAGAGGCAAATGGTGCTGAGTAATTCTTTTCGTTTATCTGCTGCAGTGCCTGCTCTGCGGTGCCGTCCAACTTGAATGCCATTATGTAGATGTATTTGTCCGTCTTGACAAGCAAGTCTATTCGCCCTTTTGACGTGTGGTACTCCGCTTGGGTATAGAAGCCTAACAACTTGAATACAATAAACATAACGTTCTGATAGTGCAGTTCAAGGTCGCGAACCAATTCGTACGGCGTGCCGGTCTCGAACCAGTAATTCCCGAATGCTTTCTGCTTCATTACTTGCAAAAGGCTGAAAGGGTTGTAAATGCCAATGCCGTTTGCGGTAAAGTGGTAACCGTCGTACCATTCTTTCAACTCGTTTTTTGCCTCATCCTCAGTCATGCCATTAGCGTTGGCAAGTTCCCTTATTTCATCAGCAAGCAGAGTGGTCAGTTTATTGTGGGTAACTCCGCATAAAGCCTGATAATCAGACTGTAAAGAAATATCTTCAAGGTTATTCAAGTCGCTTAAAACGCTGACCTTGCTGAATTTTGTCACGCCCGTAAGCAAAGCGGATATACCTGTCACTGCTTTTAATCACCCCCTAAAATGCTTTCAGCGAGCCTCGGAAATCATCCTGAAGTTCCTCGTTGCCCTTAAAGTACGATTCAAGGGTAGATATGAGCAGACTCTTTCCGAAGCGTCGCGGACGGCTCAGAAAGTAATAACAGCCTTTATTTACCAACTTGTAAATAAGATCAGTTTTGTCAATGTAGAACAAACCTTCGTTTCTAATCTTTTCGAAACTCTGTATTCCTACCGGATATTTTTTGTTGCTCATAATCTTTGGTTTTACCTATCTTACAAAGATAGTTTATGGTTGGTTTAAAAAAAAATATAATCAAATTTTTTTCTATGTGAATTGGTATTCTGGTCGTTTTAATATAAATCGTAATTTATTTTGTTTTTCTGTTTGATGAATAATAATTTATATTTACATTTGTTGTTAGTTTAATAAATAATAGAAATATGAAAAAGAAATTATTTTCAGTATGTGCAATTCTTGTTGCCGGTTCATTGATGTTTTCATCATGTATTGGTAGTTTTGGATTGAGTAATAAGGTCTTGACTTGGAATCAGCAAGTAGGCAGTAAATTTGTAAACGAGTTAGTATTTATTGGCTTTTGGATTTTGCCTGTATATGAAATATCGTTGCTTGCAGACTTGCTTGTTATAAACTCTATCGAGTTCTGGTCAGGGAGTAATCCTGTAATTGCAGGAACAAAAGTTATTGACGGTAAGGATGGCCGATATTTGGTAGAATGGAATAAAGAAGGCTATAAGATTACGAATGAAAGTACAAATGCTGTTGTTGAACTAAACTTCAACGAAGATGAAAAGACATGGTCAGTGGAAACTCCACAAGGTAATGTCCCTTTCTTGACATTTGTAGATGATACACATGTTAAAGTCCCTGGTGTTAATGGAGACTATCAGGTAGTTGAATTGTCGCAAGCAGGTGTTATGGCATATCAAGACTATGCAGCATCAGCAAATCTTGCTATGAGATAGTCGTTAGATAAATTGTTTAAATATAAAGGTTGAGTCGGTGTGAAGCAGACTCAACCTTTATATTTTGATGTTTATAGATACAGAGTAGGTTTTATTTTCCTATGCAGTGGTATATAAAACCTTCTTCTGCAAGTTCTGTGGGATCATAAATATTTCTGCCGTCAATGATAACGTTCCCCTTCATTACTTTTTTTATGATAGACCATGATGGGAGTCTGAATTCTTTCCATTCAGTCATCATTGCCAATGCGTCAGCATCGATGATTGCGTTATACATATCTTTGGCATACATTACTTTATCACCTAATCTGCGTTTGCATTCATCCATAGCAACCGGGTCGTAAACCATAACTTCAGCACCTGCTTCAAGAAGTTTTTCGATAACTATTAATGCTGGAGCCTCCCTCATATCATCAGTTTCCGGTTTGAAAGCAAGTCCCCAGATTGCAATTCGTTTGTTTCTCAGATTGTAGCCAAGCGCAACATTGAGTTTCTTGAAAACAATGCTTTTTTGGTATTCGTTTACTTTTTCAACGGCTTCTATTATGTTCATATTGTAGCCATTTTCCTTGCCTGTATGGATAAGCGCTTTAACGTCCTTCGGGAAGCAAGAGCCACCATATCCGCAACCCGCATATAGGAATTTGTTGCCAATACGAGCATCACTTCCTATGCCTTTTCGCACCATATTGACGTCTGCGCCAACAAGTTCGCAAAGATTAGCAATATCGTTCATAAAAGAGATACGCGTTGCAAGCATAGAGTTTGCAGCATATTTTGTCATTTCGGCAGAAGCAATATCCATGAATATAACGCGGAAGTTATTTAGTAGGAATGGTCGGTATAATCTCTCCATAACTTTTTTAGCGCGGTCGCTTTCTATGCCAATAACGACGCGGTCTGGAGACATAAAATCTTTTATGGCAGCACCTTCTTTTAAAAATTCAGGATTTGATGCTACTTCAAAAGGAACATTAACTCCTCTATTGTCGAGTTCTGCCTGTATTACCGCTTTTATTTTTTTCGAAGTTCCGACTGGTACAGTACTTTTTGTGACGAGCAGAGCATATTTGTTTATATTTTTACCAAATGTTTTTGCTACTTCGAGAACGTATTTAAGATCTGCACTGCCATCTTCATCGGGAGGTGTTCCTACTGCGCTAAAAACCACTTCGACATCATTGAGAATGCTTTCTAATGATGTTGTGAAACTCAATCTTCCCGCTTCAACATTTCTCGTTACAAGTTCGTCAAGTCCGGGTTCATAAATGGGTATAATACCATTTTTAAGTCTTGATATTTTATCTGCATCTATATCGACGCATATAACTTCAACACCCATTTCGGCGAAGCATGCTCCTGATACAAGTCCTACATATCCGGATCCTACGATTGCTATCTTCATATTCTTTTTTTATTTTCCTAAAATAAGGAATGATAATATTTTGTTTTTTGAGATTACGTAATTGGCTCCAAGTGTCAGTGCTATTATAATGAATGCTATTACAGTAGCAACGGTTACTGTTGGGGCAAATGCTAAACTCATTTCTCGCAGTGGAGCCTGTAAAATTGTTAGTGGGAATAGGAAAAAATAATGCAATAAATATATCCCCAAACTTTCGTTGCCCAAATATATAAAATATTTTTGTATGTAGTTCGTTTTTAAACCGTTTTTTGTTGTTTCTCTAATTTTGTAAATCAGGCCGAATATAACGGTCATAAGGCAGAATTGCATTAAAGGCTTGATTATAAGCATTGCGTTTTGGGGGATGTTTGGATATTCCCAATAGTATGATACATAGTACCAGGTCATGCCACCAATGATTAGCGCACTCGTGAAAAATATGCTGTTTGTTGCTATTTTTCGGAATGTTTCCTCATTTTGTCTGCATATTACGCCGAATATAAAAATAGGGAAGAACGTCCTTAGCAAACCGATTCCCGCAGGGTCGTAATTTTCGGCTTCGATAGAAATTATTGGCTCTAAAAAAATTAGCAACAAGTATATAACTACTGAAAGGAGTATGGTGAAAATTGTTTTATTTCGCTTTGCGTTTATTTTCGCAATGAGCCAGTAAAGGCAGATTATTTCAAAAAGGGCGAGTGTGAACCAGTATCCGTCTTTCCAGTAGGTTGTTAGCATTTGAGGTATGTTATTGGAAAGGGGAGATTTAAGTCCGCTGTGTGGAAAATACATTATCCATAGAGAACTAACGACCAAGAATGGTATAATCAGTTGCTTAAATCTTTTGCCAAGTTTAGGCGAAGCCAATTTGCCATTGGCTATTTTAAAGGAAAACCATCCGCTAATGAAGAAGAATATAGGCATGTGCAATTGCTCGATAATTTTGAATGCAATGCAAGAGTCAATGCCTCGGATACATATTCCGATTACATGTCCCATAACTACAAGGAATATGGCAATGCCTTTAAGTATGTCTAAATCTGCAATTCTGTTTTTAGTGTTCATTTGTTTCTTGGATTTTGATGATTAGAGATGGGTGGATAAATGCTGTTGCAACAGCTATGATGCCTGGGATTTCAACGACTAAGCGACGGTCGCCCTTTATTCGCATTAGTTTGCCTTTGCAGCCTTCAAAAATACCTCCAATAATTTTAACCTTATCCCCTTGTTTCAGTTTGATGTCTTCGGGTGTCAGGTATATTAGACTTTCCTCATTCGTTGAAGATACGGCTATAAAATCATTCATTTGCCTTTCTGGAATTGTTATTGGTTTTTTTGTCTCTTTATCCATTATGTACCGAATAGGAAGGTCTGTCGTTTTTTTGAACTCTTTCATATCCTTTTCGGTTATCTTTATAAATATTAGGTTGTGTATAGTGGGTACTAGTTTTCGTACCTTTTTCCCCTTTTCAATAAAGTCTTGAAAGTGCATAGGTATAAAGTTTTCTATACCTATAGAGTCAAAGACTGCTTTTACCTTCAACTCTCTGTTGTAGGTAACCCGTAAGGCATACCATAGGTATGATGTATTATCAATTGCACTTTCCATAAAATTTCTGTAAATATAAAGAATCCCAAGCAATTGTTTCTATTGCTTGGGATTAAAATATGTTGCTTATATCAATTATTTAACAACAACTTTAGTTGCAACAGCACCTGTGCGAACGAAGTAGATACCTACAGGCATTTCGATTGATGAGTTGTTAGCAACCTTTGCAGATTTAACGAGTTGACCAGAGATTGAGTAAACATTAGCAACACCGTTGAAACCAGCAACGTTGATAGCGCCGTTAGCACCATAAACAACAGCATTATTAGCAACTACGCTGTTAACGCCAGAAGTCTTGTGCTTACCTGTGAAAACAACAGCGATTGGCAAACCTTCTCCTGGAGCAACTGTTCCGTCCATGTCAAAATCTCCCTTCCAAAGAACGTCAATGTTCATTACGAGTTCACCGTTTGCTTTTTCTGTACCATTAAGAGTTGCACTTGCTTCGATATCGTTTGGAGTAGCCATAGTTAAGAAGATAGGATCTTTGAAACCTTTGTATTGTTTTTCTCCGTTTGCTTCTGTAACTGTTACTTTCTCTACAACGATGTCTCCCATAGACGCACCTGTTGGGTCCAATTTGAATTCGTATAGAGCAAAAGTGCATGTTCCATCGCCGTTGTTATTGATATAAACACTTTGTCCGTCAACTGGGATTGGTTCTGCACCTGCAAGTGAAATTGAAAGAGAACCGTCGTACACTTCGCCGAGGTGTTGTGTTTGTGCGTTTGCCATACCTATGAAAGCAAGAACGCAAATCATTAACATGTAAAGTTTCTTCATTTTAATCTTTTTTAAAGTTTGTTTTTCTTATTTTCGTTGCAAAGATAGTAATTATAATTTAAACGGCAAATAAGATTCAATATTTTAATTAATTGGGCTTTTCTGTTTAAAAATATCTATTGTATAAATTTTTGTATTTAACAGTTTCCCGAAGCCTGTTTATATTGCTGTTTATGGTGTCTCGGAGTTTTGTATTGTCCTTTCTAAGAATCCAATTGTGGAACTGGTTAAAACTAACAGCAGTTGATATGTCGATGTCTGGAAATTTCTTTGCCATTTCTTTTGCAAGTTTCTCGTTTATGACGGCAAATTCTATTTCTCCTGTTTCTACCATTAGAAACAGTTGCTCCTGACCATATCTCTTTTCTGTTATTATATGTATTGTGTCGCCTAATTCTCTTGAAAAGTTTCTTATTCTTGTAATTACTGGTGATGCTTCAATAATATGAAGGGTTTTTCCAGTAATATCGAGTTGGCTTTTGACTTCAATATTCCCAAGTGAGTCTTTTTTTTGAACAAGAACTTGTCTGTCGATGAATATGGAATCAGTGAAAAGATAATGGTCCTTAAAATCAGCAGTCATTGGCACTTGTGCTGCGATAATGTCGTAAACTCCCTTGTCAAGCAGTTCAAGACTTTCTTTTAAGTTTACCACGGGGTGCATCTTTATATTCATACCCGATTCTTTGGCAATCATATTGATAAGGTCGTGGTTAAAGCCTCCGAGTGTGTCGTCATACATATATAAGGAAAGTGGTGAATATTCTATAGCCACGTCAATAGTGTCTCCCGAACTGCCTTTTTGCAGAGCAACTGACGGTTTTGAGCATTTGTTAAGTGCAATCATTGCACCTATTGCGGAAAACAGTAATAAAAGATATACCCACATCTTGGGCTTTATTAAAAAAGGCTGTTTCATGGGAGAGAAGTTTAGTCGGCAAAGTCAACAGAGACTCCGAATTGAAGTCTTGCTGGGTTTATTGGGTGGTGTAGTGCTCCAAAATAACTGTCTCCTCCAAATAGGCCCTTGTTAAAATGCGAGTACATAACGTAAAATCGAACCTTTGACAGTTTCATGTTTGCATATACATTCATAAAAGGATAATTGCCTAATTTCTTTCCTGTTTGGTTGTAGAACTGCATTGTTGCAGGCTGGTATGCTGGTGCATAATATTTGGTATAGTAGTTGCAGTCAACTCCTAGATTAACTTTAAGAACTTTTGCAATGGTAAAGTCCAAAAACATATTTGAATATATCGCAAACTTAGGCAATGGTAGTACTGCTTCATTTGTAGATGTTTGGAAATGAGCAGTGTTGTTCCAATTAAAAATGCCAAAACGTAGCCGTTGGTCCAGACGGGCATTTATAATTTGAACGCTTCCGCCTTCCTGTATTGGCATTGCGGCATTGTTGAAGTACACCATATTCTGTATATTTTCGAATCCTGCGGATATAGTAGTACCGGTATGCGGTATGTCAATTCTTCCACCTGCTCTGATTCTGCGCTCTTTGCCAAAATTATTGTTCCAAACAAAGTGGTTTGAAATATATTGCTTTAAAAAATGCGGAACTTCCTTATTCTTGAAGAAACCTTCAGCAGTTATCCTGACAGTATCGCCAAACAGTTTGAATTTGGTTGATACTTCTCCTGTAACGTCAATGTCGCCTGCAACGGAGCCAACTAATCCGAATTGAGCCGTTGCAGAGTATGTTAGTATTGAACCGTTTTGCTTAGTTAATTGTCCTCCTACCCAAAGAGCATTGTCGGATTCTTTCTGTCTTACAGATATTCCTTCTGGTATGGGTGTGAGGTCAACAGGTTTTTCTGCATAGTGTAACATGCTATCGGTAGGCTGGTTGTATTTCCTATATTCGTGGATGACGAAACCAGAAAGACCGAACTTTGCATATTTGTTGAAGCCTTCGAGGAGATCAACCCCGAAAGTATTTCTAATCCTCCAATAAGATGAGAAATCGTATGAGCCATCAAGTGAAAGATAATTGTTCTTAAAATATTCCTTGTCTTCGCTTGCGGATTTGTTGACAAAAACGTGAGAGTTTTTCTTGTAGTCAAAAGTCCATATAAAACTTGTAACGGGAATATATGTGCGTTTAACAGTTGTATCATTAATTTCCTCTTCGTGCCAGTATCCAACTTTATATCGATGGTTCATCAAAAATTCCGCTCCCTTGACACGAGAGAATGCTTCATTGAGGTTGACAGGTATAGCCTTGGCGTTTATTCCAGGGTCGCCACCTTGCAGTTGTGCGGGGTCTTCAATGTATAAGTCGTCTTTTATACCTCCGTTTTCGTGATTGACGGAGTTGAATGAATTGAATGAAGCCTGTGCTTCATAGCGGTCACCCATATATGAGCCAGACAGTCCCCATGTAAAGTTCTTTGCTGCTTGATGGTCGTAGCCTCCTTTTGAATAGAGGTAGTCAAGCAATGCTCCAACTTGTATTCTTTTTCCAGCATTGCCTGAGAAAATGCCCTTCAACCTGTCTTGCCCGGAATCGCGACCGCCACCCCAGTTGTATGAAAGGAGAGTCATTGGTATTCTGGTGTTGTAGTAAACTTGATCTTGAGCATCGTAAAGCCATGGCTTCAGGTTGCTGTCGAAGAGGAAGTCTGACCTTTCCTCTCTTTCAAAATAGATTGAGTTTATTCCTGCAGCGCCGAAATTACCGGTAGTTGCGTATGCGTTGCTTATTTGAGAAGGGATAAATTCGCGGAAATAGTTGTACTGCAGTGTATCGATAGTGGCAGGAATGTGCAAGCCCAATGGGGCAGAAGCCTTCCATGCGTATGACGGTTCGAGCGTTTGTTTCTTTGCAGGAAACATCGCTAAAACAGTCGTCATCATTATAATGATTGTAAGAATTCTTTTCATCGGGTGCAAAGTTAATACCTTTACGCAAGATAAACTACATATCAAGATAAAAAATCGCAGTCAGTCATTGACTCTTACATTTTTACCCTTTGTTTAAGCAAAAGCATTTTATTATGTTCTGGATAATAATGTGTTATTTTGGTTGCTGTTTGAAGATTTCGTAGGCTTCTTCAACTTCTTTGACGTAGGTAACGGTTTGCTTTCCGCGGAAGTAGCCGTATTTGCATACTTCATCGTTATAGTAATCCGGGTTTCCCTTCATGAGGAGAGCCTCACTAACGTTTCCGTGCCAAATCTGCGGGTTTTTGCCGTACTTTTTCGCGAGTGCAATGGCATCATAAATGTGTGCAATGCCAGAGTTGTATGCTGCAAGGATAAACCTTTTTCTTTCATGGGGGTCTTCTACGTACTTTGCAAGAGATTTGTTGAGGTCTCTAATTGATAGCGTTGCTGCATGTATGCTTGATTTAGGGTCTGTTATGCTGTTTGCATCAAGTCCGTAGTGACGAGCCGTTCCCGGCATCATTTGCATGATGCCTCTTGCTCCTGCCCATGAAACGGCGTATGGATCGAAGCGTGATTCAACATAGCCTTGGGCGGCAAGTAGTCGCCAGTCCCATTCGATAATTTTAGCACTTTCCTTGAAAAAGTCATCGTATGGCGAGATTTTTCCTTTTCTGAGGAATTTGAATGATTTGTTTGTGCGGTTATATATTTTGTTAGATTCAAAATAGTGGTGGAAGAGCCTTTTGCCAAGTTCAGTGATTTGAGGCGTTTTTGCCCAGGAGTCAACGCTGTCGGCAAGCCATTTGCTACTTTGTGCAACTGCCCATGATGAGCGTTGCGGAAAACTCACTTCCAGTGAAATATCGATATTTGAGTAATACGTATGGTCAAGTTGGGCAATGTCGCTATCAACGATTGTCATGGGAATTTCGCTATTTGAAACCATTTCTATCAGGTCTTCAAGCATAAGGGTGTCGCGGTCGATAGTGTGTATCTTTATCCCGCCACCAATCTCATTGTTTAGGTTTCGTAACCTGGATTCGTACTTGGAATTTTTTTCAACGTAGATTTCTTTGCCAACAAGTTCCGTTACATCGGTTATCTTTTCCTTTCCTTTTTTCTGTACTAATACTTGGGTTGTAACGTTTTCATTGCCGCAATGAAGAACTCTGCCCTTAAATTCAGCTGTTATAGGTATGTTGTATGCGATTAGGTCAATTTTTGCAGAATCAAGATCACTGATAAGCCCGGATATGTTTTTGAATACTTTGAACTTGACAGCGATGCCTTTATCTGAGGCAAATCGCTGAACAAGGTCATAGTTATAACCCATCATATCTCCTTTGTAAAGGAAATATGATGTTGGGCTATATAGTGTTCCGACAATGAGAGTGTCTGGTATTTTATTTATAGAGTCGTTGCTGTTTTTGCCTGTGCTTTTTCTACATGATATTATTCCTGAAAGCAGACAGACAATGCAGCATGCCAGTGCTATGTGTAAAATTTTCCGCATAGCTGGTAGTATGTTTGTTAGTATATGAAATCGCCGTATTCTGACTTGATTGTCAGTTTGTTAGTGTCTGCCTCTTCAACTCTGCCGACAATGCGAGCGTCAATATTGAAGCTTTTTGAGATTTCAATGATTCTTTCAGCATTGCTTTCGTCAACGTATATTTCCATGCGGTGACCCATGTTGAATACTTTGTACATTTCTTTCCAGTCTGTTCCTGATTGCTCTTTAATTGTTTTGAACAATGTTGGGATAGGGAAGAGGTTGTCTTTTATAACGTGTTTGCCTTCAACGAAGTGCATGATTTTTGTCTGAGCACCGCCAGAGCAGTGAACCATACCGTGGATTTCGCTGCGCATTTCATCGAGGATTCTCTTGATAACAGGAGCGTATGTTCTTGTTGGAGAAAGTACCATTTTCCCGGCTGTGATTCCTATTTCCGGTATGATATCTGTCAGTTTAAGCCCGCCTGAATAGATAAGTTCGTCAGGAACGTTTTTGTCGTAACTTTCAGGATATTTCTCTGCAAGGTATTTTGCAAATACGTCGTGGCGTGCAGAAGTCAAGCCGTTGCTGCCCATACCGCCGTTATATTCTTTTTCGTAAGTTGCCTGACCGTAAGAAGCCAAGCCGACAATGACGTCGCCGCCTTTGATGTTTGCATTGTTGATAACGTCGCTTCTCTTCATGCGGCAAGTAACTGTGCTGTCAACGATGATTGAACGAACGAGGTCGCCAACGTCGGCAGTCTCCCCACCTGTGCTGTAGATTCCAACGCCGAGTTCGCGCAGTTCTGCAAGCAGTTCCTCTGTTCCGTTAATGATAGCAGCGATAACTTCGCCAGGAATGAGCAGTTTGTTACGTCCGATAGTTGATGAAAGGAGGATTCCGTCGGTAGCACCTACGCAAAGCAGGTCATCAATATTCATGATTAGTGCATCTTGTGCAATTCCTTTCCAAACGCTGATGTCGCCAGTCTCTTTCCAGTATGTGTATGCCAAAGATGATTTTGTTCCAGCACCGTCGGCGTGCATGATGTTGCAATATTCCTCATCGCCACCAAGAATATCTGGGATGATTTTGCAGAATGCTTTTGGAAATAAGCCTTTATCTACATTCTTTATTGCATTATGAACGTCTTCTTTTGATGCGGAAACACCGCGTAGGTCGTAACGTTGATTACTCATAGCCATTGTTTTTATCTTATCAAATAGAAAAATATTGCGCTGATAATTGATACTAATAGGAGACTATCGATTCTGTCGAGGATTCCGCCATGACCTGGTAGAATGTTACCGGAATCTTTTGCTCCAACTGCTCGTTTTAGCATCGATTCTATAAGGTCTCCCCAAGTTGCAAATACTGAAACAAGTATTGAATATATTATCCAGTTTGTAAGTCCTATGTTTCCGAAGTAGCTGCTGAAGTAGGAGCAGAAAGCAACTCCTGTGAGTATTGTGAAAACCATTCCGCCAAAGAATCCTTCCCATGACTTTTTCGGAGAAATTCTTTCAAAAAGTCTGTTTTTCCCAATTAAAGAACCAACGCAGTATGCTCCTGTATCATTCATCCATATAAAAATTAGACCAGCGAGCAGGAGTTGCGGAGTTCCATAGCTGAAATATATTGTATTTAGAATGGTAATCGGGAGAGCAACGTATAACTGTGATAGTGCAGCAGATTTCAAGCTTGAAGAACTGTCTCCATGCTTGATGTAAAGTTGCGTAATAAATCTTATTGCTATGTATGGAAGGTAACTGATAATAGGGTTAATACCATATTCAGGCTTGTAATAAGATAGAAAAGTTGCCAAAAACATCAACAAGCCGCCAAAAACATCAATCGCAGACTCTTTTGTATATGTTTTGCCATTGTTACATAATTTATTGCATTCCAGAATTCCAAGAATAATTATTATTGAGAATACAATAGCGAAAACGATTGGACCGCAAATCATTGCGGATACCATTATTGCAACATATAGAGAGCCTGTCAATGCTCTTTTTATAATTCCTTTCACCTCTTTTTCCTTTTTGTCGCAAAATTACTCTATTTCTTTCAGAAAGGAAAGTATTTTATGCTAAAATAGGACTATGATATTGAAAAAAATGAAAAAATTGTATCTGAGTTTTAAAATGCTATAAAAACACATTAAATGATAACAAAATGATAACAAAACTGGTTTATAAGTCAAAAAATGTAATGTTTTATTGGGTTATAGTTGTAAACACCGAAATAAATTGTTAATTTTGCATTATCATTAGAAGAGATTACTAAACAAAAATTATAGGTATGTCAAAGGTAACTAAGGAAATGGCGCTGGATTACCATCGCAATGGTCGTCCAGGCAAAATTGAAACTATTCCAACGAAACCGTATTCATCCCAGAATGACTTATCGTTAGCCTATTCTCCGGGTGTTGCTTTCCCGTGTCTTGAAATACAGGAAAATCCGCAAGATGCGTATGAATACACTAATAAAGGTAATTTGGTTGCCGTTATTTCTAACGGTACTGCGGTTTTAGGTTTGGGTGATATTGGTGCCGAGGCAGGTAAGCCGGTTATGGAAGGAAAGGCTTTGCTTTTCAAGATTTTCGCCGGATTGGATTGCTTTGACATTGAAGTTGATGAAAAGGACCCTGAAAAGTTTATACAGACCGTGAAGGCTATTTCGCCGACTTTCGGTGGTATAAACCTTGAAGATATAAAGGCACCGGAATGCTTCGAAATTGAGCGCCGCTTGAAAGAGGAGTGCAATATCCCGGTTATGCACGATGACCAGCACGGAACTGCTATCATCTCTGCTGCAGGTTTGCTTAATGCACTTGAAATACAAGGCAAGAAGATTGATGAGGTTAAGTTGGTTGTTAACGGTGCCGGTGCTGCTGCTGTTTCTTGTACTCGCCTCTATATCAGTTTGGGTGTTAAGCCTGAAAATGTTGTTATGTGCGACAGTAAGGGAGTTATCAGCACTCGCAGAAAGAACCTCAATGCACAGAAATTGGAGTTTGCTACCGATAGGGAAATCGACACTCTTGAGGAGGCAATGGTTGGTGCTGACGTTTTCCTCGGGCTTTCTGTGAAGGATGTCGTAACAGAGGATATGCTTAAATCAATGGCAGAAAAGCCTATTGTTTTCGCTCTTGCGAACCCTGACCCGGAAATCGAGTTCTCTAAGGCTATGGCTTCTCGCGAGGATATTATTTTTGCGACTGGCCGTTCTGACTATCCTAACCAAATCAACAACGTTTTGGGATTCCCGTATATCTTCCGTGGAGCACTTGACTGTAGTGCAACTGCTATCAACGAGGAGATGAAACTTGCAGCCGTAAGGGCTATTGCAGCGTTAGCGAAGGAGAGAGTTCCGTCGGTTGTCAATGCTGCTTATAATATGGAAGGCATCTCTTTTGGTAAGGAGTATATCTTGCCGAAGCCGTTGGACCCAAGATTGCTTACAACTGTTGCACCTGCTGTTGCAAAAGCAGCAATGGAGTCAGGGGTTGCGCGCAGATCGATTGAAGATTGGAATCAATATAATGTTAAGTTGAAGAGCCTGATGGGCTTCGACTGCAAGTTGATGCGCCGCTTTACAGATATTGCAAAAGCAGACCCGAAAAGAGTTGTATTTGGTGAAGGTAATACTAACAATATGCTACTTGCCGCTGTCAATGCTGCTCGTGAGGGTGTTTGCAAGCCAATCCTTTTGGGTAACGAGGAAATGATTGAAAAGCGTGCGAAGAAATTGGCTGTTACTCTTGACGGCGTTGAAATCATTAACCTGCGTCACGATAGGGAGTCTGAGCGTCGCGAAAGATATGCGGCATTGCTTTCTGCAAAGAAGGAGCGTGATGGTTACACATATCGCGAGGCTCTTGAGAAGATGTTCGACAGAAACTATTTCGGTATGATGATGGTTGAGGCTGGCGATGCTGATTCTTTCATCGCAGGAACATATTCTAATAACAAGTCTGTTACTGCTATTGCGGAAGAGGTTGTTGGTATCCGTCCAAGTTACAACCACTTTGCAACTATGCACATTATGAATACCAAGCGTGGCGTCTATTTCCTTGCGGATACAATGATTAATGAATCGGAAGATACTGATACCCTTGTAGATATTGCAAGATTGGCGCGTGCGTCGGTTGAGTATTTTGCAAAAGAACCTGTTATGGCAATGGTTTCATATAGCAACTTTGGTTCAAACAAAGCAGAATCGCCAAAAGCAGTACATGATGCAGTTGAGATTCTTCACCAACGCTATCCGGAATTGCTTGTTGATGGTGAGATGCAAATCAATTATGCGCTTAACAAGACTATCAGAGATAAGAACTATCCGTTTAACCGACTTAAAGGAAAAGACGTTAACACTCTTATCTTCCCGAGCCTGAGTGCTTCATCATCGGCGTATAAGTTGATGCTTGAGATGGGAGTTGCCGAGTTTATCGGTCCTATTCAGATAGGTTTGAATAAACCTGTTCACTTTATATCAGTAGAGGCTTCAGTTCGTGATATTGTTAACCTTGCGACTATTGCAGCAATGGACGCATCGTTGGCACAAAAAGCCGGAACAGCGGTACTTGATAAGTAAATTATATCGTTTAAATACTGTCAGAGGTTGCATTATCGGTGCAGCCTCTGTTTTTTATATATGGGCAATATATAATGGGTCGAATATGTGATTGTTACCTGTAGGGGTCGATGACCCATCGACCCGGGTTGCAGAATCGGAAACAATATAAAGCCATTTTGTTCGTGCGTGCGGGACGATGAGACATCGTCCCCTACAGTTTGTTGGCAATTGTGCCGATTTTGTGGGAAATGTTTTTTGTTCCCGCTTGGGGGACAACGGGTAAATGATGATTTGTTTCTGTTCCTATATGGGCAAAAAAATCCTCGGGGTTGCCGAGGATTTTTTGTTGTATGTTGTCGAATTATTTAACAACGTTACCCATTGAGATAACTGATTGCAATTCGAGTTTGTCATCAAGGATAAGGATATCGGCGTCTTTGCCTCTTTGTAGAGAACCCTTTCTGTCGTAGATACCCATAATGCGAGCCGGAGTTTCAGAAATCATGCGGCAAGCGTCGTGCAAAGGAATGTTTGCATCGTTAACAGCAGTTCTGATAAGTCTGTCCATAGTAGCAATACTACCAGCAAGAGCAGAGCGGTCAGAAAGTTTGCAAACGCCGTCTTCGATGATAACGCGAGGGTCGAATGCCTTGTCAGAAGTACTTGCAGAGCAAGCGAGTGCGTCTGTAATCATTGCTGTCTTTTCAACGCCCTTGATCTTGTAGATAAGGTTCAAGATAGGTTTTGGAACGTGGATACCGTCGGCAATCATTTCCACTGTCATATCTTCCATTAGGTAGATACTTTCAACAGTACCTTCGTGCTTGAATTCGCGTTTGTTGTGGAATCCAGGCATTGCGTTGTAGAAGTGAGTTGCGTGAGTATAGCCGTTGGCAAATGCTTCTTTGATGCAAGGATAGTCAGCGTCAGTGTGAGCAACAGCAGCAAGGATACCTTTGCTTGTGATGTACTTACCAAACTCCATAGCACCTGGCAATTCCGGAGCAGCGTCCCAACGCTTTAGACAACTGAAATCTTCAACAATTGGAATATATTCTTTCGGGTCAGCGTTTCTGATGTTTTCAGGAAGTTGACCACCAGCCTTCTTCATATTCAAGTAGTGACCTTCGAGGTGAAGACCCATGATTGTTGTGTTCGGCTCTTGCATAAGTTTAGTACAAGTTTCGGCAGCCGCACGAATCATTGGTACAGTAGAAGAAGAAAGGGTAGGGAAGATTGCAGTAGTACCGTGCAATAAGTGAGCGTGAACGGCATTACGGAACGCTTCTTCAGTACCTTCCATAAAGTCGCTACCACCACCACCGTGGATATGTATTTCGATACCTCCAGGAACGACGTGCATTCCCTTAGCGTCGATAACGTTTGCTTCTGCTATTGGGCGACTGTTGTTAAGAATTTCGCGGATTCTTCCGTTTTCGATAACAACAGAACCGTCGTTAACCCATCCGCCCGGAGTTAGAATGTGACCGTTAATAATTTGAGTTAGCATAGTAATAATGGTTTTTATGATTTATTCTACCTACAAAAATACAACTTTTATTCCTAAAAAGTTGTATTTAATGTGTAATTATTTTTTATTTGTGTTTTCGTTGCTGTCAAAAGGGTATTTTCTTTTTGGATTCCTTGGAAACCAACCCTTTTGCACGCGTTTTTCTTGCTCAAACACTTCGCCAATTCCCCAAAAGGAAGAAAAACCTGCAACGCCAAGCATTATTGACAAAAATAAATCATCAGCCAGATATGCACCTATGCAGCAGACAATGCCTAATGCGAGGAATGCCCACCATATTTTTACGGAAAAATAGTATTCTCCTTTGATTACCAGCGGGTGGAATAAACCAATAACGAGGAATGTACATAGACCGATTGCAAGACCGAGTAAATTATTGTTGCTAAGAAATTCAAACATAACAGTAAATATAAGGGTTTATATATCCTTTGAAGAGCATCTGCCCGAGGATAAAACGAAATAGTTTTTGTATTATTGTATGAGCCTTATTGCTTTTTGTTGAAAATGTTCGCTTTTTTTGCGAATGTCAAAAAAGAGTTGTACATTTGCTTGCAAATATATAGATATGGAAGTCTATTTCAATGAGGATTATTTGAGAGAATTATATACGAGCGGTGTTTCCGATAAAAAACATCGTTTTCAACCTCAAATAATTCGAAAATATATAAGGGTTATTGATTTAATGATAGAATTGCCAAATGTCAACTCTCTTATGAAGTATAATTCATTAAATTATGAGAGATTAAAAGGAAATAAGCAAGGATTATCATCTGTTCGAGTCAATGATCAATATAGAATAGAATTTGAGGAGGTCGTTGTTGGAGAAGATATTGTAGCAACGATATGTAATATTGTAGATTTATCAAATCATTATAAATGAGATATGGGAATTGAAAAAAAGATGAATATGGAAAATAAAGCCAATATGCTTGTACCAGCCTTTCCAACGCATCCGGGAGAAATACTTAAAGAGGAGATTGAATATAGAGGCATTTCTCAGAGGCAGTTGGCAATTCAAATGAATATGCAGTATTCTGTTTTGAATGAGATACTTAATTGCCATAGACCATTGACTGAGAAAACAGCATTGTTATTTGAGGCTGCTTTGGGAGTAGAGGCAGAACCATTGTTGCGTTTGCAGTTAAAATATAATTTGCGGACTGTGAAGAAAGATAAAACCTTTATGGAGAAGTTGGCAAATATTCAGAAAGTTGCAGCTATCCTTTAAACAATTAAAAAATTGTAAATATAAGGGTTTATATATCCTTTGAAGAGCATCTGCCCGAGGATATAGATAACGACAATATTATATAGATAAATATTGCTGTATGCTATTGTCCGGCGGTTTCTCCATTGGTGGTATAGGCAGGTTATTATAGCCAGAATGATTGCTATGTTAGCGAGTGACCAGTCTGGAGTTTGTTTCAACGGAGTAGGGATGATTCCAAACATTATGCCTGCTAATAATAGCGTTATCATTCCTATTATGCTTGCGAATATCATACCTGTTATCTTCCAAGTTATTGAGTGGTAGTGTAACTGCGATAGCAGGAAACTGCTAATAACAGGCATGTTGAAGTAAATTACGGCTATAAGCATAACAATAGACAGTCGGTTGAGGACTATAAATGTAGGTATCGCCATAACGAATATTATAACGCCAAACTGCTTGAGCAAAGTAAGGTCGTTGAATTTGTCCTTAATCCATTTCGGGTGTAGTGCTATCCAGAAAATAGCAACAAAGATAGGTATAGACCATGGGAAAATGGAGAAAAACAAGTGCCCGATAAACGAACTAAACAAACCGATATTACCAGCAGTTTCAGTTATTTGGCGTATGCCAAGAACGTTTTGAGCCGACAGACTGTCATTTGTTATAAATATGATTGAGACGTATGCAAGGGCAACAGATGTTGCGATCATAGTCGCTATCATAAAGTAAGTTCCAAACCCTTTTTTCCCTTGTATCAACAGAAATAGAAATGCTATTGCTATAGTTGCAACAGGTGCTATCAGTCCCATGAAAATCGATGTGCAAGCAGTTGCGGTTATTGCAATATAAGCCTTAGTCTTTGTCGGAATTTTAATCCAGTGGTAAATTGCAGAGAGTGAGCAAATAAGAGCCAGTGCCATAATGCTTGTAACGTTTCCGTGAAATGTCAAAGAACTGATACTATAACTTGACAGGAAGAGCAGAGAAGCAAGAAAAGCCTTACTCATCTTCTCGTCGCTACCGCGGAAGAGGAACATGCCAATTGCAAGCAGTTGCATAGTCAAAGCAGAGGGAAGCCTGACGGCAAACGCTTCGTGCAGAGTTGTGTTGTTAAGCACGATGGATACAAGATATGCATAGAAGTTTTTTGGAAAGTCAGTTCCGTTTTCGTCAAAAACGCTTGTAATGCCAGATTCGCTGAACTGTCGCGCCAAGTCAAGGAGAATAGACTCGTCAGGTCGCATAGGCATTACTCCCAAAAATGGGAAAACAATAATGCTGGTTGCAACTGCGAGTAATGAAAGTAATGCATATTCTGTCTTGACCGAGATCATTGACCTGATTTATTTTGTTTGAATGTTATAAATCTGTTAAAGCAATAGTTGGCGAGGGTATAAACAATCATACCAAGGCACATTGCTATATTTTCACCGGTATTCTTCATTGGCAGCCACGGTATCTCAATAGTTGATATTGACGTGCAGTGCAGCAGATAGTTGAAGAATGCGAATTGCAGGGCAAAGCAAAGGATAAACCCACCAGAAAATACGATCGCTTCTTTTTTCCAGTCGTTTTTAGTTTTGAAAACCCAGTTCCTATTCCAAATAAAACTGTTGATGAGACCGAGAATATAGCCAAGAACATTTGCAATGTTTTCAGAAATTCCGCAGATGGTGTTAATCAGATAGAAAACGATTAACGTTATCAGAGTGTTGCTGATACCGATAATTCCGTATTTGAGTAACTGTATTGTCGTTTTTTTTGTTTCGTTCATGTCATTCATTTTCGTTATGGTTCATAACAGGTATTGACCAGTTGTACTTAACTGCGAGTACGCGTATGATGAAAACAGTTGAAGCACATGTTATCTGCCCTACTATTGAAGATGCACCCAGAAGTTCTGATATCCAATATACTATGCCTCCGGCAATGCAGGCAGTTCCGTAAACATCCTTTCTGAAAATCAGTGGTTCAACGTTTGCGAGGATGTCGCGGACAACTCCTCCAAAAGCGCCGGTTATCATGCCCATCATAATAGCCACCCACATAGGGTAGTCGAAAAGAAGGGTTTTTTGTATTCCGATAACAACGAACAACGCCAGTCCGATAGTATCAAACAGCACAAAAGTGCTGTTTAGCCTAACCAGTTGCTTTCTGAAAAGTATAACAAAAAGCAGAGACAGACCGGTGACGGCAAGGTACCAGCCGTTTTCCATCCAGAATGGCGTGGTGTCGAGAAGAATATCTCTAACAGTACCGCCACCGATAGCAGTGACAAGTCCGACAATGTATGCACCGAACCAGTCAAATTGTTTAGCCGCAGCAAGGCGGATTCCACTGATAGCAAAGGCTATCGTTCCAATAATCTCTAATACTAATGATATGGTTTCTTCCATTGGGGGTTAGAGTGATTTATTTGGCGATTTGGAATAGTATTTGCAAAATTGAGCAATTCCGCATTTGTCACATTTGGGATTTCTTGCCGTGCAAACGTATCTGCCGTGCAGAATGAGCCAGTGGTGAGCCTTTGGAATCAGTTCTTTTGGGAAATGTGCTGTAAGAGTTTTTTCCGTTTCCAGTGGGGTCTTGGAGTTGTTAGTAAGACCGATTCTGTTAGAAACGCGGAAGACGTGAGTGTCAACAGCCATTGCCGGTTTGCTGTAGATAACGGAGAGCATAACGTTTGCCGTCTTTCTGCCAACGCCAGGAATCTTTACCAGTTCATCCAGAGTGTCAGGGACTTCGCTACCATATTTTTCAACGAGCATTTTTGCTGCACCGAGCAGCGATTTTGCCTTGTTGTTAGGAAAAGTAACGCTCTTGATGTATTCAAATATAGTGTCGGTGTTCGACGCTGCCATAACTTCCGGAGTGGGGAAATCGGCAAATAGCGGTGGAGTAACAATATTAACTCTCTTATCGGTGCATTGTGCTGAAAGGATAACAGCAACCAGCAGGTGAAAAGGGGAGTCGTAGTTCAACTCCGTTTCTGCAACCGGCATATTGACAGTGAACCAATCAATTATATTGTTGTAACGCTCCTGTAGTTTCATATCTTCCGATATCTTTATAAAAGGGGAATGAACCCAATTATGGTGCATTCCCCTCTTGTATTAGTCGTTATTAATGTGCTGCTTCGAACTCGTCAAGGAATCTGACGTCGTTTTCAGAGAACATTCTCAAGTCTTTTACTCGATATTTCAAGTTTGTGATTCTTTCAACACCCATACCAAGAGCAAAACCAGAGTAAACTTTGCTGTCTATTCCGCAAGATTCAAGTACGTTCGGGTCAACCATACCGCAACCGAGAATTTCTACCAACCGGTGTGCTTGCAGAAGCCACAACCTTTACCGCCGCAGAGGTGGCAAGAGATGTCCATTTCTGCAGAAGGTTCAGTAAATGGGAAGTATGACGGGCGGAGACGGATTTGAGTATCCGGACCGAACATTTCTCTTGCAAAGAATAGCAATGTTTGCTTCAAGTCGGCAAAAGAGATGTTTTTGTCGATATATAGTGCTTCAATCTGGTGGAAGAAGCAGTGAGCACGTGCAGAGATAGCCTCGTTACGATATACTCTACCTGGGCAGATAATGCGGATTGGAGGTTCTGTTGATGTCATTACTCGTGACTGAACAGAAGAAGTGTGTGTACGGAGGAGAACGTCTGGACTTCTTTGAATAAAGAATGTGTCCTGCATATCTCTTGCAGGGTGGTCTTCTGCAAAGTTCAAAGCAGAGAAAACGTGCCAGTCATCTTCAATCTCAGGACCTTCAGCAATAGAGAAACCGAGGCGTGAGAAGATTGATATGATTTCTTCTGTAACCAAAGAAATAGGGTGACGCTTTCCAAGAGGTGCCGGAGCAGCAGAGCGGGTAAGGTCGATAGTTGCCTCATCGCTGCCACTATTTTCAACCTGTTCTTTCAATTGGTTGATTTTGTCTGTAGCAAGTGTTTTAAGTTTATTGAGTTCTTGTCCGATTTCTCTTTTTTGTTCATTAGGAACATTGCGGAAATCGTTAAAGAGAAGAGATACTTCTCCTTTCTTACTCAAGTATTTGATGCGTAGAGCCTCTACCTCGTCTTTTGTTGTTGCAGAAAGACTTTCGATGACGCTCTTTAAGTTATTTATTTTGTCTAACATTTTAAAACGAAAATTTTTTGCAAATATAGTGTATTTTATCGTAAACTGCTATCTTTGTGGTATG
Source organism: uncultured Prevotellaceae bacterium (assembly GCA_900541935.1). Taxonomy (GTDB): domain Bacteria; phylum Bacteroidota; class Bacteroidia; order Bacteroidales; family Muribaculaceae; genus Limisoma. Next base: position 42,526 of record UQLZ01000014.1, read on the forward strand.
GAAAAAAGCCTTTTTGAACAGAAGATCTCGGAATATATCCAAAAAGAGGGTATGTTTGGCGTTTCTGACCGAATTCTTGTAACATTGAGTGGCGGAGCGGATTCTGTAGCGTTATTGCATTCGTTAGTTGGTTTGGGCTATGATTGCCGTGCGTGCCACTGTAATTTTCATTTACGGGGAGAGGAGTCGAATCGCGATGAGGCTTTTGTTCGCGCCTTGGTCAGCCGGCTTGGAGTCCAATGTGAATTTATTGATTTTGACGTAGAGGGTTACCGTAAGGAAAATAAGGTTTCTGTTGAGGTCGCTTGTCGAGAGTTGAGGTACGAGTGGTTTCATAATTTGAAGCAGAGTCTTGGTTGCTCTAAAATTGCAGTTGCTCATCATGCAGATGATGATGTTGAGACTTTTTTTCTTAATCTTTTGCGTGGTTCTGGTATTGCAGGTCTTGCGGGGATAAAGCCAATTAATGGAGATATTGTCCGTCCCTTGCTTGGTGTTCGCAGATGTGATATTGAGAATTACCTTTCAGAAAAAGGGGAAAGTTTCGTTGTAGATAGTACAAATCTTGAAAATGACTATTCTCGAAACAAAGTCAGGAATATCATTATGCCGGCAATACGGGAGTGTTTCCCTAATGCAGATGGCTCAATAATAAAAACACTTGGAAATCTTTATCGGGGCTATTTGGTTTATCGTAAAGGTGTTGATAACGAGTTGTCACAAATAGTCTCTGAAGAAGGTGATTTGACAAGGATTGACCTTGGAAAATTATATAATAGTTCTGAGCCGGAGACTCTGTTACATGAGGCTTTGTCAAAATATGGCTTTTCAAATTCTCAGCAATCTGGTATGCTTACGACGGTAACTGTTGGTGCAAGGTTTTCTGACGGTAAGTTTACTGTGGAGCGCAGACAAAAAGAACTTCTTATTTGGAAGAATGTTGAACAAGCGGATGAGTTCGCTTTTAATTTAAATGGTGATTTTTCTGATTTGCCAGTTTGTTTTGACGTAGAAATTATTAAGAATACAGAAAATTTTAAATTTGAAAAGAATCCTAATGTAGCATACTTTGATTCTTCTATTTTGAAAGAGAATTTGCAGTTGCGTCATTGGAGAGAAGGAGACCGCTTCTCGCCTTTCGGAATGCGTGGAACAAAGAAACTAAGTGATTATTTCAGCGATGCAAAATTCACCTCCTATCAAAAGCATAATGTATGGCTTTTGACTGAAGGAGAGAAAATACTTTGGTTAGTGGGGCACCGAGCATCTTCTCTTTTTCCTGTAACAAAGTTAACTGATAGAATTGTAGTGTTGCGAGTGATTTGGCCGAAATAGGCTTACAATACGATTGAAAATAATATTTAATTTGTTTATAAGAATCTCGCTTCGTGTCGTTCTGACATGAATGTTTATTTTGCCAGAAATGTTGTCAAAAAATAGAATGCATGAACTTAAAACTATTGCCACTTCATCTCCGAGGTCATGCATGCTTTTGATTCGAGAATAACTGATGTGTCTAAAAGGATTGTGATTGTCTAAAGAACCAATAATAATGTCACCGTCAACAAAATCCGTCTGAAAGTTCTTGTGGCATTTTTTGCAAATGCCCTGAATGTATTCAGCGGTATATCCGTGGCGTGGCGGTTTTGCCTTATAAAGATTTCGTATGCCTTCCTTGCTTATCATCAGTTTTTCCTTTTTCTGAAATATAAATGCTTTAGGGGGGCATTTTGTTCGCTTTAAAATGAGGTTTTTTTTGAAAAAATGTGAATTCTTGTAATTTTTAGCGAAAAAGAGTTTGCAAAATGTGAAGTTCATGTGTGGGAATAGTGTTTTTTTATCTTACTTTTGTAACAGAAATTTTTTAGATATGAAACGGATTTTTTTGGCTTTAGTGACATTGCTTCTGATTAGTCCATTTGCTATTTCCAGGCAAATTAGTGAGGCTGAGGCTTTTTCAGTTGCCATGAAGTACTCGTCGGTTATTGATGCAGGTGGCAAGTGTGATAAATTAAAGAAAGTATCATCGGGGAAATCCTATTATGCTTTTAATGCAGAAGGAGGCGGCTTTATTATAGTTTCTGGAGATGATATGCTTACCGAGTTGGTCGGATATTCCAAGGAGGGTAAGTTTGATGAGGCGGATATGCCAGAAAATATGCGGTATTTGCTGGATGGATATTCAGAATATTTGTCGGCGGTAAGGAGCGGAAAGATATTGCCCAAGAAGGCTAAGGTTTCGGTTAATGCTAATGTTGAAGTAGGACCGCTTTTAACAACAAAGTGGAATCAGGATGAGCCTTATAACGCTTTGGCACCGTCATACGGAGAAGGCAATTGTCCGACAGGGTGTATCGCTACTGCTATGGCACAAGTTATGAACTTTCATAAATGGCCGTTAAAAGGCACGGGCTCTAATTCCTATAGCCATAGTTACGGAACTTCAACAGTCGATTTTTCGCAAAGCATTTATGACTGGAATAATATGCTTGACGGGTATTATGATAATCCTTCGGCTGTTGAGGTCGATGCAGTTGCCAAACTTATGTATGACGTAGCAGTTTCTGTAAATATGAAGTGGGGACCGATGGCAAGTAGTGCAAAAGACATATCTGTTGCAAAGGCATTAAGAAATCACTTTGGTTATCAGGCCCAGGTGTATTTCAGGGATGATTTTACAACAACAGGCTTTATGGCATTATTATCAGGTGAATTGGATAATAATCGTCCAGTTGTTTATTGTGGCTCAGGCAGAGTAGGCCATTCGTTTGTAGCCGATGGTTATGACTCTAATGGGTTTGTCCATATCAACTGGGGTTGGGGCGGACATTATGATGGCTTTTTCGATATAAGTTATCTTTATCCGGAAGGATCAGGCATAGGAGGCGGAGACGGTGGCTACAATATGTACCAGTCAATCATAACAGCCAAGCCTTTAAGAAATGGCGAAACACCTGTTGATCAAGCCCAATTGGGATTCTATGATAATGGGGATTCTGATGTCGGTATTACCAGTCGCAGTTTAGAAGGAGAGATTAGCAGTTCATTGGATTTCTATGTTAAGAACTTGTTAAATATTTCTGACTCTTATTTTAGAGGAGAGTTTGGTATAGGCGTTTTTGATTCAAGCGGCAAACTTGTTTTGACCTCTGATTCCCGCACTATCAGGTTAGCGGCGTGGGACTATAAGGCAGGTTTTTATGCTTCTCTTCTGTTGAATAATGTGAGTGATGGTGAATATACCGTTTGGGGTGTTTATCGTGCAGAAAATCAAACCGAGTGGTCTAAGATAGGAACAAAGTATGGGTTTGGATTGACTGTCACTAATGGCAAATACCGGCTTGAACCAATGGCAACGATTGCTTTCTCTGTTGCGGGAGAACCTTCTATATTAGGTAAATTGCAGGTAGGTAGAGGGGCAAGTGCAATATTTCCAATTAAGAATGTTGGTGGGAAAAGTTGCAGCGGAAATGTTTGTTATACGGTGAAAGAAGTTGGAGAGAATGAAGTATTGCAGTCAGGCGAAATTTATACTTATTTCTATGATAGAGCTGTTTGCAGTGTTGAAATACCTATAACTTTTGATGCCGGCAAGTTTTCTGCGGGAAAATCGTATGAGGTAGAAGTAACAGGCATCAGCAGACGGTGGGTTGAATATCCTATTGCAAACACTTATGATCCGCTTGTTTTTACAGTAGGCGAATATGTGCCAGCCAGTCAATTGCAGTTATCGTTAGGAGGAACAGAGGAATATCCAGGGCATTTGATGATGGATAACTATGATTTTGCACTTGGTAATAGTGTTAATTTCCACATATCAGGTTTGGCAAATGAAAATAGTGCGGATTATGAAGGTAAGGTAGGTTATATGATTGCAAATTCCTTAGGGGAAACTGTTGCTGTAAGGCAAGAATATGATACATATTTGCCGGCATTGTCAGATATTGGTGGCTATATTTGTAGTGTAGATTTTTCTAATTTGGCAGATGGAGAGTATAAGATTTACCCTGTTTCTTGGCAGATTTTAGAAGATGAACTCACAAGGGAGCCTATGAAATTCAAAGGGGAACCTTGTCTTGAGTTTTCTGTTGCTGATAATTGGGTAAAGTTCAAGCCTACGGTGCTTGAACTGTCAAATATGGAGCTTGTTGGAACTCCCGAAATTGGAGGTGAAGCAGTATTTAATATAACATTTAATAATCACAGACCGTATGTTTTTTATGGGTTGGTTGATTTATATGTTTATGATGCTGATTTTATGTTTTTCTCTATGAATTATGTTGTTGCTTTTGGGAAAGGAGAAAATAGCATAACAGTTAAGATTCCGCTAACTGAAGAATTGATTTTCGCCGACGGAAAAACTTATTCATTGAAAATCGATGTAGATCAGTGGATATGTACTGTGCCATTTGAATTGGTTGATAGAGTGGGCTCATTTAAATGGACAATAGGAAGCGGTTCTTTAGATGAAATTGAGTCAGAATCGGTTACAGTCGGTCCTGTTCCGGCAGAAGATGTTCTATATATTAAAGGTGCATCAGTTTCCAAAGTTAGGGTTTATTCCGTTTTGGGAGCGCTGGTTGCTTCTGAAGATTATGACAATTTGAATAGCGTTTCACTTGATGTGTCGGCATTGAGCCCAGGTGCTTACGTTTTGGATATTGAAACTACAAAAGGTTTAGTTCGGAAGCGTTTCATAAAGAAATAAATTAATTAGAAAAGCAATATTTTCTGCGGAAAATATTGCTTTTTGCTTTTCGATTTATTAAGTTTGCCATTATGAAAGTCCGATACCTTTTAATTGTCTTTGCTATTCTGTCATCTGTCGTTCGAGTTTTTTCGGCAGATATTCTCTATCGTGACTATCTTACAGGTTTTAAAGATATTTCTGCATATTCAGCAGAGTCAGGATATATCGTTATTCCAAATAGTTCGGAAAAACCTATTGTCGATGTGTATGATTATGATGTTGCAGATAAGATTTTCCATTATACCATTCGTCTTAAGTCTATGCCGTTAGGCAAAAATAGTCGCTTTTTGGCGGAGGTAGATAAGGGAAATTGTGGCGTTGTTTGGAATTATGTTGACAGTCTGAATTACTATATGTTAGCCTTGAGCGATATTGAAGGTCGTGGTAATGACATTATAGATAAAAGCGGAGCAATTGTTGAAATTGCTAAATTTACAGAAGGGAAAAGAAGTGTACTTTATAAAGAAGAAAAGAGTAGTGGTATAAATGTTGATGAAGGATATAATTCCGTTTGTTTGCTTTATGATGGAGAGTCACTGTCGGTACAAATAGGGGAGAGACATTTAAAAACTATTTTTGTCGTGCATCAGCCACATTTTGAGTATCCGTTTAAGGTAGGAACTTATACTGAACCCGAAAGTGTAACACAAGTTAAGCGTATTCATTTTCAATCAAAGACAATGCTGGAAAAAGCGAATTTAACTACTTATACTTATCAGTATATTGATTCAGTTGTTGCAAATACAAAAGACTATAAAGAAGGATATTGGCTATACCTTGACCGCATTATGGGCGGAGAAAAATCGCGTCTTGGCGGAAAGTATCGTCTTGCTATCGTAAGGAATGGGGCAGGGTATGATGTCCTATATATGTCAGGAGCAGAAGTGTATCCGCATATATGGAAACCTTTGATGCTTAAAGGGCGGTTGGAAGATACGCAGTTTGTTGATAATTACAATGCAGTTTGGTACGATGCCAAAAAAAAGGAAATAAAAGATGAAGGTTATGCAACTTTTGCTGACAATATATTGACGATTCATTTGCCGTTACAAGGTATGGAAGTGCGTTTTCAAAAGTTAAAATGACTAGTCCTAAATAAGCGTTACAAAAATTACTACTTATTATAAGGACAAA
>UQLZ01000015.1 GCA_900541935.1 uncultured Prevotellaceae bacterium
AATTTTGTCCTTATAATAAGTAGTAATTTTTGTAACGCTTATTTAGGACTAGTCAAATCTTAAAACAATGCGTAATAATCATATTTTTAATGGTATAGCAATCGCCATATTTGTCGCACAGGCATTTCTAATGTTGGGTTGTGTAAATGACAGTCAACACGTTAAATCAATATCATATAAAAGCATAGATGATTTAATTGGGAAGATAGAGACAATATGTTTGGACTTTCAAGCCAAAGATATTGTTTTATCATTAAAAATCCGGAATGACACATTAAAAAACGACTATAATTTCAGATATTTAGGAATGCTAAAAGTTAAAGAGAAAAAGTTTGATGTAGTGGAAAAATACATATTTTCAGGACAAGAACTTGACTCTCAAAGAGCGAATGGCTCTATTATGTTGTTCTCCAATAAAAAATTATATGGAGAATATATAGGATTAGACAATAATTATATAGTAAATATTTCATCACATAAAATAAAAGTATTTAATAAAAAAACAAAGAATACTACCGAATTTGAAATACAGGATTCGATTCCAACTCAATTATTCATTCCTTATTGTTGTACTCACTCTATTTTCCAAGGTGATATTCTATATCTAAACAAGATAGATGAGTAAGCTTATAAAAAGTGTTTCGGCGGTCAGCTGGAGAAGGTACGCGGCTACAAGTCCTACGGCTATGACTACGTGAACCGCATCGGCTATGACAAGTTCGAGCAGCGCACCTACCTGAAGTACTGCAACGGTGCGGAGACCTTCTACACCTACGAACCCGCACGCCTCAGGCTGCAGAACCTGACGGTCAACGCAGGCGGCAAGTCCATCATGGACAATGGCTATACCTACGATGCCGTGAGCAACGTGCTCAGCGTTGCCAACAAGGCCGCACTTCCCGAAAGCGGAAAGGCGGGCGGACAGATGGCGCATGCCTATACGTATGACGCACTCTATCGTCTGGCAAGTGCCACGGGAACCTATGCCGGAGCGGACAGCAAGACCGCTTCCTACCGGCTGGAGATGGGCTACGACAACATTTCAAACAAAAAATTTCCGACTATTCAATAATCTGATTTAGACAGAAATTTTGTTTATCTCTAATTGTATTTTATTTAAATATATAGAAGAATGCTCTCCTTACATGTGTGTATGATGGAATTGAAAAGAGCCAACTGCTGATTCTTGACGATCTGTTACTTATAGGACTGGATGCCAGGGAAAGGTCAATCCTTATGGAAATAATAGAAGACAGGCACGGATTAAATTAATCATAATAACATCACAATTTCCTGTCGAAAGCTGGTTTGGTGTAGTCGTGAGGTTCTGTAAGAAAAATTATTGCTTAAAAGAAATAGTATATATTGTATATTCTTATAATTGAAACTTACCCGTGTTAAAAAGCATTTTCTTCATTTAAATCCAATATTATTGATGGGTCAATTCAGAGTATAATAGTGGGTCAATCGACTTTATATTTTCAATTAAAAACTTTAAAGTCCATTGACCCACTATTATAAAAGTCGTTTGACCCACCTTTATAAATAAAACTGATTCACTGTGATTATAATAAAAATTGTCACTATATAGTTGTACCTAGAAAAGCCTATTTTTTGAAGGTGCATCATGCATTACGACACACCTTCTTTTTGATTATTTATTTGGTTTAAGCCATTTGTCGAACCATTTAAAGAATTCGTATTGCCAAAGAAGTGCGTTCTGAGGTTTTAGAATCCAGTGGTTCTCGTCTGGGTAAACGAGCATTTTTGAAGGAATGCCTCTTAATTGTGCGGCGTTGAATGCCATCATTCCTTGTGATGCGAGGATTCGATAGTCCTTTTCTCCAACTGTAACCATAATTGGTGCAGTCCATTTGTCAACGAATCTGTGTGGAGAGTTTTTGAATGTGTTTTGGGCAATCTTGTTTTCTTTGTCCCAGTAAGATCCGCCGAAATCCCAGTTTGCGAACCACATTTCTTCAGTCTCAAGATATTGTGCATCCATATTGAATATGCCAGCATGAGCGAGTAGGGCAGCAAAACGGTTATTGTGGTGACCCGCAAGCCAGTAAATAGAGAAACCACCATAACTTGCACCTGTTGCACCGATTCTTTCCTTGTCAATATATGGCTTTTCTACCATGTAGTCAACTGCTGCAAAGTAGTCTTTCATGTTCTGACCACCATAATCGCCGGAAATCTGCTCGTTCCATTCTGTACCGAATCCTGGCAATCCGCGGCGGTTAGGTGCAATAACAACGTAACCCATTGATGCCATTAGTCGGAAGTTCCAACGGTAACTCCACATTTGGCTTACAGCAGATTGTGGACCACCTTGGCAATAAAGGATTGCAGGATATTTTTTTGATTTGTCGAAGTTTGGCGGAAGAATTACCCATGTTGTCATTTCCTTGCCGTCAGTAGTTGGAACAAGGTGCTTTTCAACAGTGACAGGGGTTAGTTTGTCAAGCAATTCCTTGTTTACAAAAGTTAGTTGATTGTCCTTGCCTTTTTCAACGACGAATATTTCATTCGGATACTCTATCGAGTGTCGGAGGGTAACGACGCGTTTGTCATCAATAGGAGCGAGGTAAGCATAGTCGCAAACTTGGTCGGCAATGGTTTCAATCTTCTTTGATTTCACGTCGATAGAGAAGATAGGGGTAATGCCTTGGTGGTTTGCGATAAAGAATATTTTTTCGTTATTCGGGCTCCATGCGATATTTGCAACGGTATAGTCCCAATCGCTTGTAAGGTGAGTTTTCTCCATAGTCTTCAAGTCCATAACGAAGATTCTGTTCATATCAGATTCGTAACCGTCACGTTCCATAGAAAGCCATGCCACTTTGTCGCCTTTAGGAGATATGACAGGGTTTGTGTCGTAGCCCATCATGCCTTCTGTAAGGTTCTTAGTTTCTTTTGTGTCTAAGTTGTAAAGGTATAGGTCAGAGTTTGTAGAAAGGGCATATTCTTTACCTGTCTTTTTGCGGGATACGTAGATTACAGATTTTGAGTCCTTGGTCCATGCCAAAGATTCGACACCACCGAACGGTTTCATTGGTGCTTCATAAGGCTCGCCCTCCATAATGTCAATGATATTCTCCAATTTGCTGCCGTCAAAGTCTGCAACAAACGGGTGAGGGATTTCGGTAACCCATTCGTCCCAGTGCTTGTACATCAAATCCTCAACGATAAATGCTTTAGCTTTGTCAAGGTTTGGATAGTTATCCTCAACAGTCTTGCCATATTTCACGTTACCGATGAAAAGAATTTTTTTCTCATCAGGAGAAAGTACGAAACCGTTAATGCCTTTATCAACGTTAGAAATCTGTCGGCGGTTAGAGCCGTCGCTGTTCATAACGAAAAGTTGCAACTGCTTGTCTGCAACTGAAAGGAAAGCAATTTCCTTGCCGCCGTTAATCCATTCAGCATTTAGTTCCGGCTCCGCGGTATTTGTAAGTTTTCTTTGGTTAGAACCGTCAATGTTCATAATCCAAAGTTCCTTATTGCCTTTGTCGGCTTTGCAACTGACAAATTCTACTGTGTAAAGAATTTGTTTCTTGTCAGGAGAAATCTTCGGTTCGCTAACTCTGCCGAATGCCTCAAGCAATTCCGGTGTTAGTTGTCCGTTTACGACTTCGTAAGCCGGACGAGTGATGATTTCTTGCTCTTCTGCATTTGCGGCAACATTACTTGATGCTGCAACAGTTAATGCCATAATTGAGATTTTGCTTAAAATATTCATAAATTCATTTATTTGTTTTTCTTAAATAGTGCATTAAGCAGGTCTGCTCGATGCATTCGCGTTAAAGACCGCTTAATATCTTGATAATATTCAGGTTTATACCAGAAGAAGTATTTTCTTTGGTTTTCCTTTTCTTTAGGAGTTCTGGCAGTATATACCTTTTCCAAAGTATATGGGTGAACGCCAGTATAGTATATTTCAGAAGAAACAGTCATAGGCGTTGGCGTGAAGTCCTGAACTTGTTCCAGCCTGAAATTCAGTTGCTTTGTTTGAATGGCAAGTTCAACCATATCTTGCTCTGTGCAAGCAGGGTGTGACGATATGAAGTAAGGAATCAGTTGCTGCCTTAGTTCATATTTTTGGTTAAGCCTGTCGAATGTTTCGGTAAATCGTTTGAATAATTCAAACGACGGTTTTCTCATACATTTTAGGACGGCGTCAGAAGTGTGCTCGGGAGCCACTTTCAGGCGACCAGAAACGTGATTGATGATTAGTTCCTTAATATAGTTTTTGTTCGTTTGGTTAACCTTTTCGTTTCTGTTCTGGTGCATAGCCAAATCATAGCGAACTCCACTGCCGATAAACGATTTCTTTATGCCTGGCAAAGCGTCAACACTATGGTAGATGTCGAGCAATTTGGCGTGGTCGTTATTAAGATTAGGGCAAGGCAACGGGTGCAGGCAAGATGGTCTGACGCATTTCTTGCATTTGTCGAGGTCGAACCCTTGAATCTTGTACATATTCGCAGAAGGACCGCCCAAGTCAGAGATATATCCTTTAAAATCAGACATTGCAATAACTTTTTTGACCTCCTTAATGATAGACTCTTTGCTGCGTGATGCTATGAATTTTCCCTGATGGGCGGATATGGTGCAAAATGCACAACCGCCGAAGCAACCGCGATGCATATTGACAGAGTGGCGAATCATTTCGTAAGCAGGAATGCGTTTCCCGTTGTACTTTGGGTGAGGCAGGCGTGTATATGGCAAGTCAAAAGAAGCGTCAATCTCTTCTTCAGTCATAGGCTCGTTCATCGGATTAACCTTAACACATCTGTTGTTCGCAGTTTGCCACAATGTTTTGCCGTGCCATTTGTTTGATTCTATTTCAATGTGCTTGAAATTTTCCGCCTGTTTTATCCTATTGTTTAGGCAGTTCTCAAAAGAATTGAGGATAAGGTTATTGTCATCGTTTTCTTTCGGGCACTCGCTTTTGTTTACGATAATTGCAGTTTGCTTAACGTCTTTAATATCCGAAATATTATAGCCATCTTCCAAAAGTTTAGCAATCTCGCAAATTGGCTTTTCTCCCATGCCATACACGAGAATATCTGCTTTGCAGTCAAGAAGTATAGACGGTTTTAATGCATCAGCCCAGTAATCGTAGTGAGAAAGTCTTCTAAGAGAAGCCTCAATTCCGCCAACGATAACTGGAGTGTCAGGATAAAGTGATTTTAAAATCTTTGTATAAACAATTGTTGGGTAGTCTGGTCTTGCGCCATGTCTGCCATTTGGCGTGTAAGCGTCATCGCTTCTTCTGCGTCGTGCTGCAGTATAATGGTTTACCATTGAGTCCATAGCACCGGCAGAAACTCCAAAAAAAAGCCTCGGTTTTCCGAACTTTTTGAAATCTCTCAAATCATCCTGCCAGTTAGGTTGAGGAACGATGGCAACGCGGTAACCGTGTGCTTCAAGAACGCGACCAATAACGGCACATCCCATTGAAGGGTGGTCAATATATGCGTCACCGCTAAAAAGGACTACATCAACATAGTCCCAACCTAAGCGGTCGGTTTCCTTCTTGGTTATCGGCAGCCATTGCTGTTTATAATTATTGCTTTTCTCCATCTTGTTTAGTCTTGAGAAGGTCTAACATCTGTAGCATTTCATCTCTTAGGCGGGCAGCGGTAACGAAATCCATATTTTTCGCCGCTTTAGTCATTTCCGACTTGGTGTTTTCAATAGAGCGCTCCAATTCGTCGTTAGTCATATATTTTATAATCGGGTCAGCAGCGATGTTAGCCTCAATCTTAGTGTCGTCGTATGTAAATTCTGAATATTTCTTTTCATTTTTAACCTCAATTTCATCAGGTTTAGGCATCCCTATCAATTTTGGTGCAGCCTTAACGATTGGAGTAGGGGTTATACCATGCTTCTCGTTATAAGCCAACTGGATAGCCCGTCGTCGGTTCGTTTCATCAATAGTCCTCTGCATCGGCTCTGTTATGACGTCAGCATAGAATATGACGGCACCATTAACATTTCGGGCAGCACGTCCTGATGACTGTGTTAAAGAAGTTTGATCTCTTAGGAATCCAGCTTTGTCAGCATCTAAAATTGCAACAAGTGATACTTCAGGAAGGTCTAATCCTTCCCGAAGAAGGTTAATACCAATTAGAACGTCAATTTCACCTGTGCGAAGTTGCTCAATAATATGAACTCGGTCCAATGTATCAACATCAGAGTGTATGTATGCACATCTAACGCCTTTTCTGAGAAAGTTTTCTGATAATTCTTCAGCCATTCTTTTGGTAAAAGTAAGAACGAGCACGCGTTCGTTGCGTTTGGTTCTTACATATATTTCTTCAAGAAGGTCGTCAACTTGCCCCTCTGATGGTCGAACGCTGATGATAGGGTCTAATAGACCAGTAGGGCGGATGAGTTGTTCAACGATAACTCCTTCTGATTTTTCCAGTTCGTATTTGCCTGGCGTTGCACTAACATATATTGTTTGGTTTGACAGATTTTCAAACTCATCGAATTTTAAAGGCCTGTTATCTATTGCTGCCGGTAAGCGGAATCCATATTCAACGAGGTTCTTTTTACGGCTGCTGTCGCCACCGCTCATGCCATTTAATTGGCGCAGCATTTCGTGGCTTTCGTCGATGATAGTAAGATAATCCTTTGGGAAATAGTCCAAAAGACAGAAAGGCCGCATTCCTGGTTCCCGACCGTCAAAGTATCTTGAGTAGTTTTCAATACCAGAGCAGTAGCCAACTTCCTTTATCATTTCGATGTCGTAAGTAACTCTTTCGTGGATTCTTGCCGCTTCGGTTTCTTTGCCTTCTGAACGGAACATTTGTTCTTGTTTTGCAAGGTCGTCTTCAATACAGTATAAGGCGTCGGTTATTCGGTCTTTATCAGTGACAAAGATATTTGCCGGGAAGATTTTATACCCTTCAAGACGTCCCTCAACAGCCATAGTCTCTGGGTTTAGCGCACTTATAGATTCAATTTCATCACCCCAAAAAATGATTCTGATTATAATTTCTTCGTATGCAAGGTAAAGGTCTATAGTGTCACCCTTTACCCTAAATTGGCCTCTGCCGAGGTTTATTTCTGTTCTTGAATACAAAGAATCGACAAGACTGCGAAGCAGGGCATTTCGTGCTATTTTTTGTCCAACTTTTATTTCTACGATATTTTTGTTGAAATCAGCAGGGTTTCCCATGCCGTATATGCAAGAAACAGAAGATATTACAACAATATCGCGTCTTCCTGAAAGAAGAGCCGTCGTTGTTGCCAATCGCATACGGTCTATTTCGTTATTAATCATCAAATCCTTTTCGATATATTTATCACTTAGAGGAATATATGCTTCTGGCTGGTAGTAATCATAATATGAAACGAAATAGTGAACAGCGTTTTCAGGAAAAAAATTTTTGAATTCCGAATATAATTGAGCCGCAAGAGTTTTATTATGAGACAGAATAAGAGTAGGGCGCTTAACTTCTGCAATAACATTTGCCATAGTAAAGGTTTTGCCAGAACCGGTAACACCTAATAATGTTTGGTATTTGGTTCCAGCATTTAAACCTTGACAAAGGTCTTTAATTGCATCAGGTTGGTCACCTGTAGGTTTAAATTTTGAATGAAGTTTAAAGTCCATTATTTACATTTATCACAATTTTTTTCAAAACGAGAACCTCTTTTCTGTTTTTATCAAGAAGAGCATAGATGTCATTGCTTTTCTTTTTGATAAATTCCACTTCTTCAAGGGCTATCAGCAATTCTCTTTCTACTTTCATTGCTTTATCGTCACACATTTTTCTTGTAGATGATATGCTTTGGAATTGAACGAACCAGTCTTTATTTCTGTCAATGCCAATATCGCCATTGATAAAGTTGCAACCTGTTTTTCCATGAAGATGAAGTTCCGGAACATCTATAACCAATTGAATTTCTTGATTTAAATTATCTTTTCCTCTAATGGATTCAACAGACCATGTCCCTGAAATAACATCTGCATTATGCCTTTTCATATGTAGGACTGTGTGTCCTGTGTTGTCCTTTAAATCAAGCATGTCAAGGCCTGTTTTTGAATCTTTGTAGATAGAGTACGAAAAGGCTGAATTAATTCCTTGAATGATATTACGTTCTTCATTTATTGCTTCACAAATTTTGCTCGTTGTGATTATATCTTTTAATGAAATTTCAAAACCCTCATAAATAGAGTATCCTCCATTTATGTAGTTACAGCCAGTATATCCATATATTTTGTTTTCTTTAGAACTAAAGAAAATATATGCTCTTTCTTTCATTGTATCAACAGGTCTTCCCATTGCTTTTATAATTATCCATTCTCCGCGTAGGTTTTGTGGACTTTGGATTGCTTTTTTTGTGTGTGGCGAATTATCTGTAAAGGTTGACGTTTCAGATTTTATGGTAGTTGTATCACTCAATTTCTCAGTTGAAACGTGCTTGTTTTCTTTTATAGATCCACAAGAAAATAAAATAATTGATAAAATAAAAGGATATATTGATTTGTATTTCATTTTAAATGACGTTTTTAATGATAATTTACAAAGATAGTGCAAGGCATGTCCATAAAAAAATATAAAAGCAGTTTTTAAATTTTTTTATATTGAGTTGATGAGTAATATTTATAAAATAGGGAAAGATAGATAATAGGAACATTAAATCAATTTAAGTTGCTTATATGGATTGTTAGATATCGGGAATTGTAATCTAAGTTTAGTGAACAAGTATTGTCGGTTGTGTGAAAGTTCTTACTTGTTGGATGTAAAGTTAATCAGCAGTGTCAATAATACAGTTGAGTAAATTAGGCAACTTAAATTTTGTGTTGGCGAGCAAATAGAAAAGTTAAGTGTAATTGGATGAAATATCAAATAATAGATCACTTGCAGATGCAATGAATGTGAAATATATTTATTCCTTACAAAGTGTTTACTTAATTATCAATTCATTTATTTTGTCTTCTTTAATAATTTTTGGTTTAGCCTTGCCTGCTAAAATAAGTATTTTTTCTCCATTTCTATATATGTGTAGTTGCCGGTTGCGTACAACTGTGGTCAATTTTATATCGTCTTGTATCGCTTTCCATACAGGATAGTATATTCCATCAGGCTGAAATAACTTCTTTTGAAGAAGTGAACACATATTTGTTGTATCAATTGTCATATTTGTTTTTTTAGTTGGTTTATTTCTTCGAAAAGGTTTTTGGAGAGCATCTTTTATGCTATCAATACTGCTTTTGAAGAAAATATTATACTTTTTGATTGAGGAACAGTCCATTGTGAGATTTCTCTTCAAACCGCAAAACTTTTCTTTGTCAAGGTGAATTACATCAACAGGCTTCTTAAATCCCATTAGTATTGCAGTTGAAAGCAAAAGTTCATAAGTGTTTAGAGAGTCGCTGCTTCCGAAGTTGTAGATGCCTCCAGGTAAAGAAATGGCGTTTTCAATATTTTTTACAACGTCCCATACATATATTACTCCACGAAATTCATGGATGGCGGCATTTATTGTACTTTGTTTTATATATGCGTTGTGTAAATTGACTAATATATTGTTGTTTAATTTCATAGAACTGTCGGGCAAGACGAACATCCATGAGAGCCTTAATCCGACAGCTTATGGCAGGTTATATTGCATTCTTTGTTCTCATTTTGTAATCGCAATTTTTAGTTTTTGATTCTTTATCTTTTGCCCTGCGAGCTTTTGAAGTATTGAATGTACTTGATTAAATGGAACTGCAACTAATGAATAATGGTCTGCAACGTTTATTTTTCCGACCAATTTAGCGTCTATTCCTGTTTTAGAAACGATGAAGCCCAATATATCTTTCTTCGAGATCTTTTCTTTCTTTCCTCCGGAAAAATAAAGCGTCTCCATTGTTTTGCGATAAGGGCATTCTGCTTCTTTGTCTAACGGAAACTCTTCATCAAATTTGACAAACTCTGGAATCTTCTCTTCTGGACCAGTGATAACGTATATTGAACCTGTTTTGTCAATACGTGCTGAGCGACCGTTACGGTGTGTATATGTTTCTTTTTGCAATGGAATGTGGTAATGAATGATATGCTTGATATTGTCGATATCAAGACCTCTTGAACCAAGGTCGGTTGTAACGAGAATTTGGAAGGTATCGTTAGCAAACATATAGATTGATTTTTCTCTTTCCATTTGGTCCAATCCTCCGTGATATATGCCAACTGGCAATTTCTGTTTTTGAAGGAATGAATGTATTCTCATCGCCGATTCCCTATGGTTGGCAAAGATTATCAACTTTCCCTCTTTCAGATTTGATATCAGGCAAAGCAATGCTTCTAATTTGTCTTTCAAATCTGATTTGACGTTATAGACGCAAAGGCGTTGCTCAACAGTGTTGTTATATAGAAAGTTTAAAGATTCAATGTCTTTTATATTAATGAAAGAAGGAAATTCATCAAGGAGAGTTGCAGACGTAAGAACTTGCTTGGAAATATTAGGCATTCTCTTAATGATTTTTCCCATTTCGTCTTGGAAGCCAAGTTCCAAAGATTTGTCAAATTCATCAAGAAATAGCATTCTCACAGGTTGTAAATAAATATTGTCCCTTTTGATATGATCAAGCAATCTTCCAGGAGTGCTGACAATTATGTCAGGAGTCGCTTTGAGAGAGTTTGCTTCGTCTTCAAAGTTGTGTCCACCGTAGCAGCAAGTAACTTTATGTTCAGTTGCTATTGCACTAACGACTCCTGAAATCTGTATTGTCAATTCTCGAGAAGGGGAGAGGATAACGGCTTGAACGCGACCTGTTGATTCTTTGATGTTCTTAAGTAAATATATAAGATAGGCAATAGTTTTGCCGGTACCTGTTGGAGAAAGTAGCATAATATTGCTTTTACCTGCTTTACCCAGCATCGCTTTTTGCATTTCGTTCAATTCAGTAATGCCAAGTTTCTCCTGTATATTTCGTAAAATTATTGATTCTTTCATATTATGTTGGAATTATGCTACAAATTTAGTGATAAATAGCGAATTTTCTTGTGTTTGTACAGTTAATATTTTTGGGAAGAAAAACTGCTCAAATTCTTAGGAATTGTGGTAATTCGTTTGTAATTTGCGGAAAATTGTTGCGTATGCTTTTCCTTTTGTTTCTGATACTTTGTCCAATACTGCTACTTGCGTCGGATAATGCCATGGCAAGTGGTGAGAACTATATCGTGTGGCGTGACTACCTGAATGTCGCAGGGACGGAATATGTTGGCGTAGTCGAGTATTTCGACGGTCTGGGACGGAGTGTGGAGGTGGTTCAGCGTGGCTACCCCAAGCGGACAAAGTCTTGTAACGGTTCGCGAATATGATTCGCAAAGTAGGCTCGCACGCGAGTGGCAGCCTGTAGTTTCACCCAATACTGATTTCACCGACCCTTCTGAAGTATCGGCTCTTGCAAACGCACCTACGGTCACGCCAACGCATATACGAGTACGGAATACACCCAGTCGCCGTTAGAGGAGGTATATGCTGTTACGCGTCCGAGCAACAGGCAGTTCGGCAAGGCAGTAACGACTGAGCGGTTTGTCAATGACCAGACATTCCAGTTCTAGTGCTATGACTTCAGGGTCAGGGAAAATACACTTACAAATCTCCGTCTTTTTCCTATAGGCAGCCTGATGGCAACGAAGATGACCGATGAGGACAGGCATGTGTCCATCGAGTTCCGCGACCGCAAGAAGCGCCTCCGCGTTCAGCGTCTTGCCGTTTCCGACGGCAATTATGCGGATATATACTATGTCTATAACAACTGCGACGAACTTCGATACGTTTTCAATGGAAGATATCACCTCAGACAAAGACCATTTAAAAATATCGTGACGGATCAAAATTTCTAGATAATCATTAATCAGATTAGAACAATAACTCAGCAAATAAAGATCTTAAATTTCTCTGTTTTTTTTAATGAACTCGCGTATAACGTGTTTACCTGTTTTAATGTAACCAACTTTACGGTTATGGGTAACTCTTATATAAAGAGCAGATGGTCCATTCTCCGAAATTCTTTGAACACAGATTTTAAATGTAGCCATAAGTGATTGGAATGTAAAATGTATAAACAAAATTTCTAAATTCTTTTCTAAACTTAAATTCCAAATTTTCTAAACTATTTCTAAACTTTTCCGAGCATTCTGCTCATTTTCCGTGCAGAATGAACGAACTGCCAAAGAACAGTATAGGCTGTAAACCTCAATAGTTTAGAGATTTACAGCCTATTACTATAGGATTGAATAAATTCGCTTATTCTTCTACAGCAGCTTGCGCCGCTGCTACGCGAGCGATTGGCACGCGGAACGGAGAACATGATACGTAGTTCATGCCGATCTTAGCGCAGAACTTAACTGATGATGGTTCACCACCATGTTCGCCGCAGATACCAACCTTAAGATCTGCCTTAGTTGAGCGACCTCTTTCAGTACCAAGTTTAACGAGTTGTCCAACGCCTTCTTGGTCAAGTACTTCAAATGGGTCAGTCTTAACGATACCCAATTCTTTGTAGTGTTTCAAGAACTTAGGAGCATCGTCACGAGAGTAACCGAATGTCATCTGAGTCAAGTCATTTGTACCGAATGAGAAGAAGTCTGCATATTCAGCTATCTTGTCAGCAACAAGTGTTGCACGTGGGATTTCGATCATTGTACCGATCTTGTAAGGAACAGTAGTGCCTTTTTCTTCGAATACTTTTTCTGCAGTTTTGCGAATGATTTCGCTTTGCATCTCAAGTTCTTTAACAACACCCACCAATGGAACCATGATTTCTGGATGTACGTCGATTCCTTTTTCTTTACATTCAATTGCTGCTTCGATAATAGCGCGTGCTTGCATTTCTGTAATTTCTGGATATGTATTACCAAGACGGCAACCACGGTGACCAAGCATAGGGTTGAATTCTTCAAGAGAGTCGCAGATGCTCTTTACCTTTTCGATAGAGATACCCATCTCCTCTGCCAATTCTCTTTGTGTAGCAAGTTGGTGAGGTACGAACTCGTGCAATGGTGGGTCAAGCAAGCGGATTGTTACGCCTAGTCCGTCCATTGCTTCGAAGATTCCAATAAAGTCTTCACGCTGCATTGGCAAAAGTTTATCCAAAGCAGCACGGCGACCTTCTTCTGTGCTTGAAAGGATCATTTCACGCATTGCTTTGATTCTTGTTCCTTCGAAGAACATGTGCTCGGTACGGCAAAGTCCGATACCTTTAGCGCCGAATTTGCGAGCAACAGCAGCATCTCTCGGAGAGTCTGCATTTGTGCGAACATCAACCTTAGTATATTTGTCAGCGAGGTTCATAATAGCGGCAAAGTCACCAGACAATTCAGCATCAACAGTAGGAACTTGACCGTCATATACATCACCAGTAGAACCATTAAGAGAAATCCAGTCTCCTTCTTTATATACGATTCCACCCATTTCAACTGTTCGTTCTTTGTAGTCAACCTTGATTTCACCAGCACCTGATACGCAGCATTTACCCATACCACGAGCAACAACCGCAGCGTGTGAAGTCATACCGCCACGAGCAGTCAAGATACCTTGTGCAACTGTCATACCACGCAAGTCTTCTGGAGATGTCTCGATACGGACCATGATAACTTTCTTCTTTTGTTCAGCCCATGCTTCAGCGTCATCAGCGAAGAAAACAATTTGACCTGTTGCAGCACCAGGAGATGCAGGAAGACCCTTAGCAACTGTTCTTGCTCTTTTCAAACCGTCTTTGTCGAATACTGGGTGAAGGAGTTCGTCAAGTTTTTGTGGTTCCATTCTTTTAAGAACTGTCTTTTCGTCAATTTCGCCAGCACGAAGCATGTCCATAGCAATCTTAACCATAGCAGCACCTGTGCGTTTGCCGTTACGAGTTTGTAGTAACCACAATTTGTTGTCTTGGATTGTAAATTCCAAGTCTTGCATATCCTTGAAGTAGTCTTCAAGTTTTTGTTGAATTTCGATAAGTTCTTTAGCACATTCAGGCATTGATTCTTCAAGGGAAGGATACTTGGCAGCACGTTCTTCTTCAGAAATTCCTTGAAGAGCAGCCCAGCGGCGTGATCCTTCAGTTGTAATTTGTTGTGGAGTGCGAACACCAGCAACAACGTCTTCACCTTGAGCATTGATAAGGTACTCACCGTTGAAGATATCTTCACCTGTGGCTGCGTCACGAGTAAATGCAACACCTGTAGCAGAAGAGTTACCCATATTACCGTAAACCATTGCTTGAACGTTAACTGCAGTTCCCCATTCTTCTGGGATCTGGTTCATGCGACGGTAAAGGATAGCACGTTCGTTCATCCAGCTATCGAATACAGCGTAGATTGCGCCCCAAAGTTGTTCCCATGCTGATTCAGGGAAGTCTTTACCTGTAACTTTTTTAACAGCAGCCTTAAACTTAACAACCAATTCTTTAAGGTCATCAACAGAAAGTTCTGTATCAAGTTTAACGCCTTTTGCTTCTTTAACTTCTTCAAGGATTTCTTCGAATGGGTCGATATCTTCTTTTGAAGTAGGTTTCATGCCAAGAACAACGTCACCGTACATTTGAACGAAACGGCGGTAAGAGTCCCAAGCGAAACGTGGGTTGCCAGATTTAACTGAAAGGGCTTCTACAACAGTATCGTTGATACCAAGGTTTAAAACAGTATCCATCATACCTGGCATAGAAACGCGAGCACCAGAGCGAACAGAAACCAAAAGAGGGTTAGTTGCATCTCCGAACTTGTTTCCTGTCAAGGCTTCAATGTGGGCAACTGATTTTTTTACTTCTTCATCAAGAAGTTTAACAACTGCTTCTCTGCCAAGTGTATTATATTCTGTACATACTTCAGTGGTGATAGTGAAACCAGGAGGAACCGGTACTCCAATAAGGTTCATTTCGGCAAGGTTTGCACCTTTACCACCGAGGAGATTTTTCATATCGGCACGGCCTTCTGCTTGACCATTACCGAAAGTATAAATTCGTTTCATTCTAAAAATATTAAGTTGTTTGTTTATTTTAGATTATATTGCAAATTTAAAGATTTTGTATAAAATATAAAAGTATCAAAGTGGAAAAAAGATATTATTTTATTAAAAAATTGCGGTTTCTATCGGCGTTTTAGTTGGCTTTATGTGGCTATATTGGGAAAATATAACGAAATGTCAAATATCAGTGTTCTATAACATGGTTTAATGGTGCTGTTTGTTGTAAAAAAATAGAGGATATTAAGATAAAAATATTAATTTTGTTATATGGAAGAAGATATAAAGCATATTGATGTTAAAATTGAAATTACTGGGTCAAATTGCAAAAGAATGCCAAATCACGGCAAAACAGCAATCGCCTTTGCTTTAATGGGGATAGTTTTTGGTGGCATCCCTTATATCGGTGTGGCTTATATTTTGCTGTGCGTTGTTTTAGTCATAAGGGCATTTCGTCAGAGATTTAGCATGGAGGCTTTTTGGGCATTAATCATTGTGGCTGTATTGGTGTTTGCTAAGTACATTTTAATTACAACCCTTTAGCAATTATGAAAGAACCAAAGTATAAATCTGTGTGGGATTGGTTCACATGTACGTTTATTGCTTTCACCGCAACATTCTGTTTAGGATTGGATATTTTTGTTTCAAGTATTTCCGGCTGGATTATTTGTTCTATCAGTTTCCTTTCCATATTGCTTCCTTTTTTAGGTGTTTTTTATGTTGTAAAAGAAGATTATCTTATTGTACATTCTTTTTTGGCAGCAAAACTGTGCCCATATCTAAAATTGAAAGCATAAAACCAGCTAATTCTATAGAAAGTGCGCCAGCAACTTCTATATTTAACAGAATTGCTATATCGTTTGTTGACAGAACAATTATGAAGGGTTCTATGCCTTTAATTATTTCTCCTTCTGACAAACAAAAATTCATAAGTCAACCTATATCAATAAATCCGAAAATAAAAGTAAAGTGGGGTGGATAGATTAACTTCTGAGCAGAGGCATAAGTGTATGGCTTCAATAAGAAGTAAAGACACAAAGCCAGAAATAATTGTTCGTAAATACTTATTCAGCAGAGGGTACCGTTTTAGAATTAATCACAAGATATTGCCTGGAAAACCAGATATTGTTTTAAGAAAATACAGAACGGTAATTTTTGTTAATGGATGTTTTTGGCATGGACATAAGGGGTGCAAATTTTATACTCTTCCAAAAACAAATGTGGAGTTTTGGAAACAGAAAATTAAACGAAACAAGTTACGTGATATCTCAGTTCGCTACAAACTTGTAAAGAAGGGGTGGCATTGCTTGACTATTTGGGAATGTCAGTTAAAACCATCTGTTAGAGAAGAAACGTTGCGTTCATTAGATTATACACTAAATAAGTCATACATTAATGATTTATCGATTAGAGAATATCATATTCATGATAATAATCAACTAATAGTGGCAGAAGATTGCTATAGTTATGGTGAATAAAGAACGGTGGCAAACAAGAGAAACTATTGTATGCCACCGTTAGATTTATTCAGAATGTTTAGAAATCAAGATTTGCCTTTTCTTTGGCAGGATTTCTGTACATTATTTTACCTTCAATGTACTCCTGTGTTGCGATAAGTGTTGGTTTCGGGAGTTTCTCGTAGTAACGAGAGATTTCAATCTGCTCTCTGTTTTCAGAAACTTCTTCCAAATTATCGTTCAAGGATGCAAATTCTTGAAGTTTTTTTTCGAGATCGTGTTTCATTTCAACACCAATCTGATTTGCTCTCTTAGCGATAATGCAAACTGTTTCATACACATTGCCTGTGTCTTCCGACATCTTAATGACATCACGTGTCACCGTGTTGAGAGGTGCGTTTGATCTTTTGTAATCCATTATCAAATATAATTGTTTAGTTTGTATTCTTAATCTTTAACGTACTTTTGTGCGATTTTCAAGATGTTATCAGCCTCTTTTCTATTCCTTGTATCAGGATAGTCGTTGATAAAAGAATAATATTCATCGATAACTTCTCTAAATCGTTCTTCCTTTTTTTCGTCAACGCTTTGATATGCTTCTTGGAATCTTGCTTTAAGAATTATCATTTGCAACTGCTCCTTATGCTTTGTGTAAGGATAGTTTTTCAGAGCGTTTCTTGCAACAATAACGGCACTTTCGTAGTTGTTGCCAAGATAGTTACCTAAGTTGTAATATAACTGGGCGTTGTCAATTTCTTTTTGAACGAGTTTGTCTTGAAGTTCAAAAATTGCGTTTTGTGCAATTGAAATTTTGTCACTTTTGGGGTGATAGTCAAGAAATTTTTGTAATTCTTCAATTGCTTTGTATGTTTCAGATTGATCCAGTTGAGGTTCTGGAGAGTCCAGGTAGCATCCGTAACCAGAATAGAAACGAGATAACTCTGTATATTTGCCTTTTGGATAGTGGGTATAATATGTCTTGAAATAAGTACTTGCTGTCATATAATCTTTATTCTCATAATAACTGAGACCTAAAAGATATAGCGATTCTTCAGCCTTGTCTGTCCCTTTTAGTACTTTAACAACGTCAGTAAGTAATGTGGCACTTTGAGCGAACTTACGTTCTTCAAACATCTTTTTGGCGTAATCAAACTTTTGGTTTGCATCTGTGCTTTTTAGGACCCTGTTATACTCGCTACAACTTGTGAGTAGTAGCGCTAAAAAGGATATTATAATGAATTTTTTTTGCATTTTCGTTATTCGATGTTTATTCAGTTTGCAAAATTACGTTTTATTTGTCGATAATCAAAGATGTTAGGCTGTTAAAATGAATAAAATTTTAGTATAAAAGAGGCTTTTGTGGCGTTTTCTAATGGTTAAAAGCCTCTTTAACAAAAATAGGATAAGTCAAAACTGTGACTTATCCTATTTTAATTATTTAATTAAGTCTATATTGATGCAATGATTTCCATAATCTTGTCGTAAGCAGCAGAAAGTCCTTCTGCATTCTTACCACCTGCTTGAGCAAATTGAGGTTGACCACCTCCACCACCTTTGATAAGTTTTGCAGCCTCTCTTACGATTGTTGAAGCATTGAAACCATTTTGTGCAAGGTCATCTGTAACCAAGACTGTCAACATTGGCTTGTCACCGTTCAGAGTTGCTCCAACAAATATTGATTTCTCTGGAGATTCTTCGCGAATTGCAAATGCGATACCCTTAACTGCTTCAGCAATGCGTGGGCCTTTTAACGAATAAACGTTAATGCCGTTCACTTCTGTTCTGTTATCAATAACTTGAGCGGCAACTGCTTTTATTCTTTCTTTAAGCATATTTTCTGCCTCCTTTTTCAATTCTCCGTTTTCAGCAATTGTTTTCTTTATTGCTTGAATAACGTTGCTTGAGTTTAGGATTCCGCTAAGTTCAGTCATTGTGTCCTGGAACTCATAAAGGGTGTTTTCAACCGTTTCTCCTGTTATTGCTTCGATTCTTCGGATACCAGCCGCAATACTGCTTTCTGAAAGAATTTTAATCATACCGATATTACCAGTATTCTTAACGTGAGTACCACCACAAAGTTCAATTGATGAGCCGTACTTAATTACGCGAACATCTTCACCATATTTTTCACCGAACAAAGCCATTGCACCCATTGCTTTTGCTTCCTCAATAGGAGTGTGGCGGAATTCCTCAAGAAGAATAGCCTCTCGAACTTTCTTGTTTGCCAATCTTTCGACCTTGCGAATTTCTTCATTAGTCATTTTTTGGAAGTGAGAGAAGTCAAATCTTAAAAGTTTTGGCGACACAAAAGAACCCTTCTGCTCAACATGTGTTCCAAGTACTTCCCTTAATGCTTCATGAAGAAGGTGTGTTGCCGAGTGGTTTGCAGAAGTAGCAAGTCTTGCTTCTTTGTTAATCTTGGCAAATACAGTCTCACTTGGATTGCTTGGCATTTTCTTAGAAATATGTATAGCAAGGTTATTTTCCCGTTTAGTATCTGTAATTTCAATTGTTTCAGAGCCAAAGGATAAAATACCAGTGTCACCAACCTGGCCACCCATTTCTGCGTAGAAAGGAGTTTTTTCAAGAACGATTTGATAGTATTCGTTATTTTTCTGCTTTACCTTTCTGTATTTAAGTACTTTTGTTTCTGTTTCAGCCTCATCATAACCAACAAATTCTGATTCGCCTTCGTTTACAATAACCCAGTCCGATGCTTCTATTGAAGCGGCGTTTCTGGCGCGCTCTTTTTGTTTCGCCATTTCAGCGTCAAATTCGGCAATGTTAACAGTTAGGCTGTTTTCTTTAAGAATAAGTTCTGTAAGGTCAAGAGGAAAGCCGTATGTGTCGTAAAGAACGAATGCTTCTTTTCCAGCTATAGAGTTTTTGCCGTTTGCCTTAGTTTCGGCAATAACTTTTTCCAATAGTTTTATACCAGTTTCAAGGGTTCTAAGGAATGAGTCTTCTTCCTCTTTAATAACTTTTTTGATAAGTTCAGATTGGTCTTTCAATTCAGGGTAAGCATTGCCCATAGATTCGATTAGGGTGTCAACGATTCTATACATAAATGCTTGCTTTTGGCCAAGGAATGTATATGCATAGCGCACGGCACGGCGTAGAATGCGACGAATAACATAACCGGCTTTTGCGTTAGAAGGCAATTGTGAATCGGCAATTGAGAAAGAAATTGTTCTAACGTGGTCTGCGATTACTCGCATGGCAACATCAACTTTGTTGTCTTCTCCGTACGTTTTACCAGATAGTTGTCCAATCTTTCTAATAAGAGGTTGGAAAACGTCTGTGTCGTAGTTTGATGTTTTGCCTTGCAAAGCCATACAAAGACGCTCAAAGCCCATACCTGTATCAATAACCTTGAAAGGAAGAGGCTCAAGTGAGCCGTTTGCCATACGGTTATATTGCATAAATACGATGTTCCAAATTTCGATTACTTGTGGGTGGTCTTTATTGACTAATTCTCTACCGCTAATTTTTGCCTTTTCTTCAGGACTGCGAAGGTCAATATGTATTTCGGAACAAGGACCACAAGGACCTGTTTCTCCCATTTCCCAGAAATTATCGTGCTTATTACCGTTTATTATATGATCTTTAGGTAGGTGTTTTTCCCAAATAGAAGCGGCTTCATTGTCTCTTTCCAGGTTTTCTTCAGGAGATCCTTCAAAAACAGTAGCATAGAGCATATCTGGATTCAATTTAAGAACATCAACAAGATATTCCCATGCAAAGTCAATTGCTCCTTGCTTGAAATAATCTCCAAATGACCAGTTGCCGAGCATCTCAAACATAGTATGGTGATATGTATCGTGACCAACTTCTTCCAAGTCATTGTGCTTTCCGCTTACACGTAAGCATTTTTGAGAATCCGCGACACGGTTATATTTCGCTTGTGCATTACCAAGGATAATGTCCTTAAATTGGTTCATTCCCGCATTCGTAAACATAAGTGTTGGGTCGTCTTTTATAACCATTGGAGCAGAAGGAACAATCTGGTGTCCCTTGCTCTTGAAAAATTCCTTAAAGGATTCTCTTATTTCATTTGCTGAATACATTGTTGTATTTGTTTTATAAATCTGATAGAGTTGATTAAACTCAAAAATGTTTTGTTTTAGACTGCAAAATTAAGGTTTTTATATTATTTTTGCAATAAAGATTGTCCTATAAGTCTTTAAATAATGAAAAGTATAGAAAAAAAGTTTTATAAGATTGGTGATGTCGCTGAATTGCTTGAGATTCCTCCTTCTACATTGAGATTTTGGGAGAAGCAGTTTACAATCCTAAAACCTAAGCGCTATTCGAATAATTTCCGTTATTACACCCTTGATGATATAGAAAAGATTAAGATGATTTATTATCTTGTGAAAGAAAAGGGCTTAAAATTGTCGGCGGCTGAGAATCAGGTGATGCATAACCGTAAAAACGTCAGTCGCCGTCAAGAGGTCATTGATAGACTTAAAGATACCAGAGACGAGTTGCAGAAACTTCTTGACTCAATTGATAATATGATAGAGATTAATCGATAAAGCGTTTTGTCAGTCCGCTGAACTCTTCTATTCTGCGGTCTCTAAGAAATGGCCACCATCTTCTGACTTGTTCACTGCGAGTTAAGTCGATTTCAATAATTTTAATCACTTCTTCATTAGAAGGAGCCTCAAAAAGCAATTCACCTTGGGGACCTGCTATGAAACTTGTTCCCCAAAATTGTATTCCATTTGTTGCTTCTGATGGGTCTTTTTCCCATCCTGTTCTGTTTACTGTAATAACTGGTATTCCATTAGCAACAGCGTGGCCACGTTGTACCGTTTGCCAAGCAGATCTTTGTCTTAATTTTTCGTCATCTGTATCTGTGCTTTCCCAGCCAATTGCGGTGGGGTAAATAAGCATTTCTGCACCTTTGAGGGACATTAGACGTGCTGCTTCTGGATACCATTGATCCCAACATACTAGTACCCCCAGTTTTCCAACAGATGTTTGAATGGGCTCGAAGCCGATATCTCCAGGTGTAAAGTAGAATTTTTCATAATATGCAGGATCATCAGGAATGTGCATCTTTCGATACTTGCCTGCAATGCTCCCGTCTTTTTCAAAAACAACAGCGGTATTATGGTACAAACCTGGAGCCCTCTTTTCAAACAAAGATGTTACAAGTACAATATTATTGCTTTTAGCAACTTTGCTATAAAAATCAGTAGCCTCTCCAGGAATGGAAAGCGCTAAGTCAAAATTATCCGTTGATTCAACCTGACAAAAGTATAGGGAATCGTGAAGTTCTTGAAGAACGACTAATTCAGCACCTTCTTTAGCCAATTTGTTGATTTTCGTAGCGAGGTTGCTCCTGTTTTGAGCAACATTATCAGTATTTGATTGTTGGATGATACCAACTTTTAAAGTCTTTGCCATTATTGTAAATTTAAAGAGTTTTGTGGAAATTGCATCGTAACGCAATGCAGAGAGCCGTGTTGCTTAATTAGGCTTGTACAGTCTATGCCAATTATTTTATGGTTGGGAAATGCTTCCTGTATAATAGCTAATGCTGCTGCGTCAATGTCGGGTTGTTTATATGTAGGTACAAGAATAAAACCGTTACCAATAAGAAAGTTTGCGTATGTTGCAGGTAGCCTTTCTCCATCCTCATCATAGATAGGATAGGGTAAAGGCAACTCAAAAGTTTTGTACGGATGCCCATCTTCTGTTGTAAATGATTTGATTTGTTCTTTCATCATTTGCAGAGAGTTGTAATGGATATCGTCTTCGTTATTGGTGCATGTGTATATTATTGTCTTATCGTCTGAAAATCTTGCTAATGTATCAATATGACTGTCAGTATCATCTCCTGCCAGTGACCCGTAGTCAAGCCATAGAATCCGATTAACGCCAAAAGCCTTTTTCAAATATTCTTCAATTTCGTCTTTTGAATGTGCTCCGTTTCTGTTTGGGCTAAGGAGACATTCACTTGTTGTTAAAAGTGTGCCTTTACTGTCGCTTTCAACAGAGCCTCCTTCAAGAACGAAACTAAGGCGGTTTGCGTACTCTATTTTCTCAAAAAGGTTTGTATTATTGTATAGGAGAGAAGTAATAAGGTTGTCTTTGTCTGCTGCAAATTTTAATCCCCAGCCATTAAACTTGAAGTCGTTGATTGTCGCTTTACCGGCATTATATGTGGTAATGGACATTGTGTCTCTTGCCCAAGTGTCATTAGTAGGAATTTCGTAGAAATTCACCAGCGACAGGTCGACGCCAGTTAAATCTGTTTTCGCTTCTTCTATATTAGGTGCAATTATAATTAAATGCTCGTCGTTATCAACAATTGCTTTCGCTATGTTTTTAAAGCAGGCTTTGACCTCATTAAGCATGTATGCCCAATCAGTGTTTTTGTGTGGCCAAGATAGCATAATGGCATCTTGCTTCTCCCATTCAGCGGGAAATGTAATTTTTGTATTCTTATTCATTGTAGTCGGAAAGAGAATCGAAAACTTTTTCGTTCTCATCTATGTATTCTTGACAATATTCAACAAAGGCTTTACGCTCTTTATATCCCATTTCATTACACCATTCTTTGAAAGCAGTCATTATCTTTTCGTCTTCATTCATTTGCCTTGAAAACTCGCTCTCAGCAATGTCAATACTTCCAAACTGATGCAATAAATCAATGATTAATGAAGGTATATCCATGATAAAAAATTTACTTACCAAATATATGACAAATATTGAAAATAGGCAATACTTTAGTCTGAAAAGCGAAGCCTAATTTTTGGAGAATCGGTTACATTTATGCCACATATATGGTTTTCAAATGATTTCAAAAAAGTGAATGTTACAGAAAGAGGGTGCGCCAAAAATTGACCCACCCTCTACTATAATGTTTGAATAGAAATTATTCAGAAACAACTTCAAAAGGAATTTCAACAGAAACTTCTTTATGTAGTTTCAAGATAGCAGTATAAGAACCAACTTCTTTAATGCTTTCCTTGATGTTGATTACCTTTCTGTCTACGTTGAAGCCGAGTTTTTCAAGTGCTTCAGCGATTTGGATATTGTTGACAGAACCAAAGATTGTGCCTGTTGCGCTTGTCTTAGCGCCTATAGTCAAACTTACGCCATTCAAAGATTCTGCAAGGGCTTCTGCGTCAGCTTTAATCTTAGCAAGTTTATGAGCACGTTGTTTTTGGTTTTCTGCCAAAACCTTCAAAGCAGATTCTGAAGCAATAACTGCTTTACCTGTCGGGATGAGATAGTTTCTGCCATATCCGCTTTTAACCTCTACTACGTCATCTTTGTAGCCTAGGTTTGCTACATCTTCTCTTAATATGATTTTCATAACTATAATCCTTCTAAAAAATTATTTCATCAAGTCTGTTACGTATGGAAGAA
The DNA here is from genome assembly GCA_900541935.1 of uncultured Prevotellaceae bacterium. Lineage (GTDB taxonomy): Bacteria > Bacteroidota > Bacteroidia > Bacteroidales > Muribaculaceae > Limisoma. Next base: position 23,817 of record UQLZ01000015.1, read on the forward strand.
GAGCCAAGTGGCGAGCACGCTTAACTGCTTGTGCAACTCTTCTTTGGAACTTCAATGAAGTGCCAGTAATACGACGAGGAAGAATCTTTCCTTGTTCGTTTAAGAATTTCTTGAGAAATTCAGGATCTTTATAGTCGATGTACTTGATACCACTTCTTTTAAAACGGCAATATTTTTTCTTTTTAACGTCTACTGAAAGTGGAGTTAAATATCTGATTTCTGATTGAGATTGTGCCATAATTAATCCTCCTTGTTTTCGTTAGTGTTAGACTTTGCAGATCTCAAATTTCTACGCTTTTCTGCATATTCTGCTGCGTATTTGTCAAGACGGAATGTCAAGAAACGGATGATGCGCTCGTCACGACGGAATGCAACTTCCAATTTTTTAACAATTGTCGGTTCTGCATTGAACTCAAGCAGGCAATAAAAACCTGTCTCTTCTTTTGAATAGGATAAGCGAGTTTGCGCAAACCCCAATTCTCTTCATTGACTATTGTCGCACCATTGTCTGTGAGAACAGTCTTGAATTTTTCTACCGCTTCCTTCATCTGTGCATCAGATAAAACGGGAGTTAAAATGAAAACGGTTTCGTACTTGTTCATTTTTAATTATTAATTAAGTGATTAAAATTTTGCGGTGCAAAGTTAATACATATTTTTGCAATAAACAAATGTTTTTAGTTGTTTGAGATTAATTTGGTGTTTTTTTAATAGAAAATGAAAATTATTTATATTTTATTTAATGTATTGACATAAATGGATTATTTTAGATTTGATAATTTTATTGTACTTTTGTAGTCTAATAGATTAGATATATGAAGACTTCGAATTTTTTAAAATTATTTTTGTCATTCGCTTTAATTGTCATTATTGGGTTTGCAACTTCAGCACAGATTGTTTCTCCTGTAAAGTGGAAAATTGATTTGGAGAAAGTGGGAGACTCTATAGGATATATTGTTTTAAAAGCAACTATTGAAGATGGGTGGCACCTTTATTCTAATGATTTGCCAGAAGGCGGGCCTATCCCAACAACTGTAGAATGGAAGAACCTTTATAATGTAAAAGTGGTAGGGGGCTTGGAAGTTAGTCCTAAGCCAGATGAAGAGATTAGTCAAATTTTTATGCTTAAGTTGGGCTTTTGGAGCAAGCGGGCTGTTTTGAAACAAAAGGTTGAATTTAATGGTGAAGACTATAAAATCGAAGGTTATGTTACATATATGGCATGTAATGACGGAACATGTCAGCCACCTCAAAAGGAAACTTTTAAATTTTCTGGAACTACAGTAAAGGCAGATACTATTCCTGCTGTTTCTGATGTTATATTGTCAACACCTAAGACGCAAGAGTCGCAAATTGCAAAAAAAGATTACTGGGAACCTGTTGATACTCAAAATGTGTCATCAGAAAGTAAAACGCTTCTTTTCATCTTCTTAGGAGGTTTTTTAGGAGGCCTTCTCGCTTTGTTGACACCTTGCGTATGGCCGATGATACCTCTAACTGTTAGTTTCTTTTTGAAAAAGCACGGTAGCCGGCGTCGCTCAATTGTCGATGCTATTATATATGGCTTGTCGATTGTTGTGATTTATTTGCTTTTAGGAATTATTGTTACTGTTGCGTACGGTCCTGGTAAGCTTAATGAACTTTCAACCGATGCCGTGTTTAATTTAATATTCTTTGCGTTGCTTGTTGTATTTGCCATTTCTTTCTTTGGCGCATTTGAATTGTCTCTACCAAGCAAATGGACCAATAAGATGGATGCAGCAGCCGAAAGAACTACGGGTCTTGTCAGCATTTTCTTTATGGCATTTACACTTGCTCTTGTGTCGTTTTCTTGTACAGGCCCTATAATAGGAACGCTCCTTGTAGAGGCTGTTAGCCTTGGCGATATGACGGGACCTATTGTTGGTATGGGGGCTTTTGCTTTGGCTCTTGCTATTCCTTTTGCGGTCTTTGCAATTTTCCCGACATGGTTGAAAGATTTGCCTAAGTCTGGTGGTTGGCTTAATACGGTAAAGGTCGTTTTGGGATTTGTTGAGTTGGCTTTATCTATTAAATTCTTGTCGGTTGCCGATTTGGCATACGGATGGAGAATTTTGGATAGAGAAGTATTCATCGTATTGTGGGTGATTATATTTGCCCTATTGGGAGTTTACCTGTTAGGTAAGATTCGCTTTACAAACGATTCAAAGGTTGAGAAAATTGGTGTTTTCCGTTTCTTCCTCGCGCTTATTTCTTTATCGTTCTCTCTTTATTTGCTTCCTGGTTTGTGGGGAGCACCTTTGAGAGCAGTTAGTGCTTTTGTGCCACCGTTGTCAACGCAGGATTTCAACCTTTATTCAACAGGACACAGCATTGTCTATGATGATTTTGAGGAGGGAATGGAAGCAGCGAAGGAATTGAAAAAGCCTGTTTTCCTTGACTTTTCAGGTTATGGATGCGTCAATTGCAGAAAGATGGAAATGGCAGTCCTTGATAAGGAAAATGTACGTTCTTATTTGAAAGACAACTATGTTTCAATAACTCTGATGGTTGATGACCGTAAGAAATTAGAGAAGCCTGTAGAAGTTACAGAAAATGGTGAAAAAGTAGAATTGGCAACTTATGGAGAGTTATGGAGTTACTTGCAAAGGTATAAGTTTGGAGCAAATTCACAGCCTTACTACGTTGTATTGAATAACGAAGGAGAGTTGCTTTCCGGACCAACATATTATGATGAAAATGTTGATCATTTTATGGAATTTCTTAAAAAAGGCGTTGATAAATATAGCGAAAAGTAATTATGGGTAATACTAAAAAGTATAAGTTGGAGGCATTTGGCAAGTTGCTGGATGTCCTTGATGAATTACGCGTTAAATGTCCGTGGGATAAAAAGCAAACAAACGAAAGTTTGCGTTGTAATACTATTGAGGAGGTGTATGAATTAAGTAGTGCTTTGATTAATTCAGATACTGAAGATATAAAAAAAGAACTTGGTGACGTTCTCTTACACATAATTTTCTATGCAAAAATAGCTGACGAGAAAGGCGATTTTGATATTGCTGATGTTTGCGATTCTTTGAGAAGCAAACTCGTTTATCGTCATCCTCACGTCTTTGGTGAGATTGCGGTAAAGAATTCTGCAGAGGTGGAAGACAATTGGGAAAAACTAAAACTTAAAGAAAAAGGCGGAAATAAAACTGTCCTTAGTGGAGTTCCAGAAGCATTGCCTACATTGATAAAGGCAGAACGGATTCAAGACAAGGCTGCACATGCCGGTTTTGATTGGGAAAAGCCTGAAGATGTTTGGCAAAAGGTTAAAGAAGAAGTTTCAGAAGTTGAAGCCGAATTGACAACAGGAACAGAGTCTGACAAAGAGGCAGAATTTGGAGATTTGTTGTTTAGCCTCATCAATGCAGCTCGTCTTTATAAAGTAAATGTAGATAATGCCCTTGAAAGGACTAACAGGAAGTTTATTTCTCGATTTAACTATATAGAGCAGCAAGCCAAGGAGCGAGGAAAATCTCTCGACGAGATGACACTTGCCGAAATGGATGAATTGTGGAACGAATATAAGGAGATAGAAAAGAAAAAATGATAGTATGTATCACGGAGAAACCGAGTGTTGCTAAGGATATAGCCTCTATTTTAGGGGCTAATATCCGTCGTGACGGTTATTTTGAGGGTAACAATTATATGGTTACCTGGACTTTCGGTCACTTGTGTACATTAAAAGAACCGCAGGATTACACCGAGAGGTGGAAAAGTTGGAGTTTGGGCGCTTTGCCAATGATTCCGCCAAAATTTGGTATTAAGTTAATAGCTGATAAAGGAATAGAACGTCAGTTTGGCGTTATTGAGTCTCTTATAAAAAATGCAGATAAAGTTATAAACTGTGGTGATGCCGGCCAGGAAGGTGAATTGATACAGCGTTGGGTGATGCAGAAAGCCCAATGTGATAAACCAGTTCAGCGATTATGGATTTCTTCATTGACAGATGAAAGTATCAAGGAGGGTTTCAAATCGCTCAGACCACAGGTTGATTTTGACAAACTATATTTTGCTGGTTTGTCGAGGGCTATCGGTGACTGGATTCTTGGAATGAATGCAACTCGCCTTTTCACTTTGAAGTATTCAAATGGAAAAGGAGTGCTCTCTATAGGGCGAGTTCAAACTCCTACGCTTGCTCTTGTTGTGGAAAGACAAAAGCAGATAGAAAATTTTGTTCCTGAGGATTTCTGGGAAATTAAGACCCTTTATAGGGATGTTACTTTCCTTTCAACAAAGGGACGATTTGATTCCGAAGAAAGTGCGGAGGTGGAAATCTCGAAAATCAAGGAAGAACCACTTGTTATTACATCCATAACAACTAAGCGAAGCAAGGAGTCTGCGCCAAAATTGTTTGACCTGACGTCGCTTCAGGTTGAGTGTAACAAGAAATATGGTTTCTCTGCAGATGTGACTTTGAAGTTAATTCAGTCGCTATATGAAAAGAAACTAACAACTTATCCGAGGGTCGATACCACATATTTGAGTGAAGATATTTATCCCAAGATTGACGGTATATTGCAGGCAATGAAACCTTATGCAAAGTTTGCACAACCTTTGCTTGAAAAGAAATTGCCAAAATCAAAAAAAGTTTTTGACAATTCTAAAGTGACTGACCACCATGCTATAATTCCAACGAATGTTACCCCTGGCAATAATTTGCAATTAGACGAAAAGAGGGTATATGATTTGGTCGCACGTCGCTTTATGGGCGTTTTTTATCCCGATTGCGAATTCGATAAGACGACTGTTACTGCACAGGTGGGCGAAATGGGATTCAAGGCTAACGGCAAGCAGATAGTAAAAGAAGGCTGGCGAGTTCTATACAATACAGGTGACAAGCAGTTGAATAATGATGACAAGTTGATGCCTGAATTTGTAGAAGGCGAGTCGGGACCTCATGAACCATCAATCTTAAAGAAAACCACGCAGCCACCGGCCTTTTATACAGAAGGAACTTTGCTTAGGGCAATGGAAACTGCTGGAAAACTTGTTGATGATGATGAGTTGAGAGAGGCGATGAAGGATAATGGTATTGGCCGCCCGTCAACAAGGGCTGCTATTATTGAAACTCTTTTTAAAAGAAAATATATTGTCCGTGAGGGTAAGTCGCTTAAAGCAACTGCTGCCGGGATTGCATTGATTGATACAATAAAGGTGGATTTGCTTAAGTCTGCTAAGTTAACCGGTATATGGGAGAACAAACTAAGGCAGATAGAAAAAGGCTCCTATGATGCTGCTTCTTTTGTAACAGAACTGAAGAATTTGATAGGCAAGATTGTTGTTGAAGTACTTAGCGACAATAGCGGTTGCAAGATTCAAATACAGCAGGAAGAGGAAAAAAAGAAAACAAAACCAAAAGTAAAGGCGTCAAAGCCCCGGAAGCCAGCAATAAAGTCGGTAGAGGAGATAGAATGTCCTATATGCGGAAAAGGTCATCTCATTAAAGGAAACTCAGCATATGGTTGCAGTGAGTATAAAAACGGATGTACATTCAGATTGCAGTTCTCTTATTTAAAAGAGAATGCAACGCTTGCGCAGATTGCAAAAGTGGTAAAATCAATGAAAAAATAAATATGGAAGAGAAATTACCAGTTGTTGATGAGGTGGGTAATGTCATTGGCTCAGCATCTCGAAAAGATTGTCATTCGGGTGCAAAAATACTCCATCCAGTCATACATTTGCATGTTTTTGACAAGAGCGGAAGACTCTTTCTTCAGTTGCGCTCTCCAAAAAAACTCATACAGCCGAATAAATGGGATACTTCTGTTGGCGGACACGTTGACTATGGAGAAACGGTTGAACAGGCTTTGAGGCGAGAAGCCTTTGAAGAGATTGGATTGAGCGTAAAAAGCGAAAAGCATCTTTTTTCCTACATCTTTGAGAGTAGCATTGAGAAGGAATTAGTTAATGCCTTTTCTGCTATTGCTGAAGAAAGTGAAATAAAGATTGAGCCTGAAGAAATTTCTGAAGGGCGCTTCTTTACATTTGAGGAAATAGAGAATATGAAAGGGAAAAATTTGCTTACACCGAATTTTGAAATGGAGTTTGAAAAACTCAAAGAGGCAATCAGAAATAAACAATAACATAGGTGTTATTAAAATAAAAACTTATGGAAATACAATATGCAATAGTTGGGGTTGTTATAGCCATAGCAATTTTTCTTGCAGTTAAATTCATTGTAAAGAATGGCAAGAAAGGAGAGACTTGTAGTTCCTGTTGCAACAAGAATTTATGCTATAAGTCGAATGAAGAAATGGAATGTAAGTCATGCAGTAGAGTCGAGAAAAACGATATAAAATAGCACTTGGTTGCTCTACCTATTAAGAAGGAAGCGGATGGATACAATAAAAGGCACTTAAAACGAGCGCCTTTACTGCTTGTTGATACTTAGAGTAACTTGTCTTTAACTGCCTGTCATTTGCCGATGCAGTATGTGTACATCGTTGATTATCAATAGTATAGCGCTCTAAAAGGTACAACCAGCAGGTTGGCAAGTGTCTGATAATGTGTAAGTTAGTGATTTTTAGCACCATTCTCGGCTTGTACCTCCATTTTGGAAAGTAAAAGTAAGTGTAATTTCTTGAATATCAAAATGTGCGGTACAAAAACTTGTGAAAATGCCGATTTTTGATGAGAAAAGGTACAAAAATGGCCCTGAAACCGATGTCGGAATCAGAACCATAATTTTGTGCAGATTTTAGCATTTCACCACAGTCTCTATCAATGGAGTGCTATAGAAAAAATATCGAGCAGTTGGTTGCTTTTGCCGGATTATTCTATACTTTGGGTTTAGAACAAAAAAGTAAAGACAACCAATAAATACATGGCAGAGTTTGTTTGTTGTTCCGAAATGAATGTTTCCGAAACAGCGGTTTCGGATTTGTAAATGTAACACACTTTTTACATTCAAAACAATTTTGCAGGATATTTTATAGTATGCTCTATCTTATTAAATGGTGGACACATTCAAAGATTCGGCTCCAAGTGTTTTTTACAAAAATCTCAATATGATATTCCTGAAAAGAGTATTTTTGTAAAATACAACATTGTGCAGCATTAATAACATAAATAATCTCATATATATGGATAACACAACGATTGACAAGATTCATCTTTGCTTAAACGAAATATCAATATGCAAGCAACTATTTGATTCCAAAAAAGTCGATGATGTTTGTGGACGTTTACTAAGTATCTATATTATGATACGTGCTGATGACATTACAAAAATGTGGAGTCATTCGCTTCCAAAAGGAGAAATTGAGCGAATACTCTCAGATGAAATCAAAAATAAGTACAACTGTAAGTTCAGGCATATCAGAGACAAATTGGGCGCTCATTATCAAACAGTTGCAGAAGATAAGACTATTGATGTTTTTGAGAACTCAAGAATATTTAGAAGCTTTGATTACGGCTCTATTTCAGAATTTATCGATGAATTATTTCTTGCGGAAAATCTCATAGAAGAAATAGAGACTGAATATATAGGATTCGAGTTTTTGGATGATTTCAATATGGCATTAGAAGCTATAGATACTCTTTATGCAGATGACAAAGCAAGCATCACAAACAGCGCTTTGGAATTATTCGGTTTCAATAAAGGTGGAGTTATCACTTTCTCAAACGAGCAGCGTAAGGCACAATTCTTAAAAGGAATTGAGCTTATGGCAAATTATGCTTATACTCTCGTAAACAAGCCCTATTGCAGCATCGTAATTAAAAGATTATTCAAGAGACTACTGATATGTATAATATATAACTATCATGATAATCTATATACACGTAAAGAGATTAAGCCTGATAAAGAACAATACGAAGAGGGCTTTGATCTCATGTACAAGAACCTTTATACCCCCAAAGACAATAAAAAACTTTTAGATTCAGTATTTGAGGATTTTAAAAGACTATATCGCACAAACGAGTTTTTCAAGAAAAACCGCAAAATAAGAGACCGCGCTTGTGGACATTTTGATGAAAAAAGTAGTATTACAGAAATAAATACAATACTGGACAGTTTGAGCATTGATGAAATGTATGAACAATACACAAACATGCTCAATCTGTTTAATTTTATATGTAAAAATATTTTTTTGCTAACCCCACTACGACTTCCACCTAGATCAATCATTTACAATTCACAAATGATAAGCATTGAAGGAGTCACCAATTATTATGGGAAAAAGTTGGAAGAAATTGCAAGCCTAAAGACTATGTCCCCTGATGAGATTTTGGCATCATTAAAGCAAAAAGATAAACATTACGGCGAAGCATGTGCTCAAATGAACAATATACTGTTCACTAGTGATTTAGAGCAATATAATCAAATGATTGCAGCCATCACATTGCGTTTACGGGAAATGGATGGCATTGAAGCAGATTTGCAAGACATAATAGAAGGATTGCATAAAGCAAGAAGAGGATTTCCAAGTAGACTTCAACGGACAATCCTGAACATGTTGAGAGACCGAGAGATTAACCAGAATATAAAATACCATCTGTTCTGCATCCTCACCTCTATTTGCACAGCAGACAGCGATAATGATATTAAAAGCAATCTGCAAAGATTGACAAGAAACGATTGTTATTCTATAAAATGCCAAGCATTTATAGGGTACCTGCATTACCTGACAAGCGACAGGCCATACAACATAAACAATAGCAGACAACCACATACTGTAGATGAGGATTTTGCAAATCGTATTTATAAAATCGAGAATCCTATTGAAGCGTTGGGAATATGGATAGCACTTAATCAACACTGGGTGCTTGATAGTGACTATTCATTCATAAGAAAAAATGAAACTCACTACGATAGATTCCTGAAGGACGGTTTACGCAAAAGCATACAGGCATATTACACATACTCAAATACAAACAATGATGAAGAATTGAAGTTATGGGAAAAATATGAGACAACCAAACACTACTTATTGTTGCTATACAGAATCGCATTGTTTGAAAAAACAAAGAATCAGAAGTCAAATTTATTTCTCGAACTATGGAACAACAACTGTTTCATCAGATATCGTGCAGATATATACGAATCATTCGGCGTTGGTCTATTGACGGAATTAAGTGGTAAAATAGACACAGCAGAAGAGATTTTCAAAGCAATACTTGAAGATAACCCCATAAACAGAGATGCAATTGAAATGCTTGCCGAATTCAAAAAGAGAAATAATATTGAATGACCCTACAGAGTAAGCATAGTAACTTGTAGGTTACATAGAGGCTTTTGGTTACTATTTTATCTTGTTCTCTCATAATAATCTGCTCTACAATAATAAGATAATAGTTGTAGAGCAGATATTGCGTTGTGATATTCATCTAATCTTCACATTGGGTGATGTTTTGTTGTATTTGATTTCTTAATCTATTCAGACAAATAATTTACTGCCAATGTTTTAATAGTTTAAAGCCAGCTCTTACAAATCTCATTAAAATGATATTTTTTATCGTCCTGAATGGGTTTTTAAGTTCAACTTTTCTTAAAAAACTTTCAATGTAATCTACCGAATACGAATTTATGACAATTGTGACAGCAGCCGCTATTTTTTAAGATAGCCATAGTAGCAATAATTTGAATAGAAAAAGAAGTGTTATTTCTTTTATTGTTCAAAATATTACTATATTTGCAGTATGGACAGGCAATTAAATAAAATAGGAACTATTCCAGTAACGACTTCAATCATTGAATCGTTATATCCGGAACTTAAGTCTGCGAATAAGAAAGTGACGTGGCTTGAGAAGCAGGGGCTTATCATAAGACTGAAGCGTGGGCTTTATGTAGTCAACCCCGAATATTCAGGAAAGACTCTATCGAGTGAGTTGATTGCCAATCATCTCTATACACCTTCGTATATTTCAATGTCTACTGCACTACGATATTATGGACTTATCCCCGAGGCTGTATATGTTCATCAATCAATGACTGTAAAACATCCCCGAAGCTTTCAAACTCCAGTCGGCAATTATGACTACAAATATATTTCAAGAAAGGCATTTTCGATAGGAGTAAGGAGTATGAATAAAGGTGACTATGCATTTCTTATTGCATCACCGGAAAAGGCTTTGTGTGATTTGATTGCCAATTCATCAAAAGTCATTCTTCGTTATATGAAGGATGTAGAGACATATCTTGATCAGGATATTCGTATGGATATGGATGAGTTCTATAATATGGATGCAACCATATTTGAAGATTATATAAATGTTGGCAAAAAGGCTGATTCAATTTCAACACTATTAAAATTCTTAAGACGATGAAAAATGAAATATTCGACAATATGCTCTCCCGTTATGATCTAACAACGGAGCAACATAAGAGAAACGCCATATTTGAAGTGAACCAGCAGATGATACTTGCCGGCCTGTATGCCGGAGGCTTCTTTGAGTCGGCTGCGTTCTATGGCGGAACTTGCCTGAGAATCTTTCATGGCTTGCAGCGTTTCAGTGAGGATATGGATTTCTCACTGCTTGCACAAGATGATAAGTTCGATTTTACGAAATACTTTCCTGCTATCATTGATGCCTTTGCAATGGTAGGTCGTGAGGTTGAAATAAAGAAAAAGGATAAGAAGAATTTCGGAAAGGTCGAATCGGCATTTCTTAAAGATAATACCGATGTGTATGATGTGACTTTCCAGACAGAGAAGTCAATAAAGATAAAGATTGAAGTAGATATTCGCCCACCGTTGAACTTCAATACGGAACAAAAGCTATTGCTTCAGCCACATTCATTTATGACCCGTTGTTTTACGCTTCCGGATTTGTTTGCAGGCAAGATGCACGCATTGGTCTATCGCGTGTGGAAGAATAGAGTCAAAGGCCGTGATTGGTACGACTTTGAATGGTATGTACGCCATAATGTTTCGTTAGATTTTACTCATTTGGCAGAACGATGCAAGCAGTTCAACAATGAGGATATCACTCCGGAGTTATTCAAGGAGAAACTCATTGAGCGTCTCTCTACAGCTGATATAAAACAAGTGAAAGAAGATGTATTGCCTTTCATGCGCAATCCAAAGGAACTTGATATATGGTCAAATGATTATTTCGTGCAGTTGGCAGGGATGGTAAGAATTGAATAATACAACATTAAACTTTAAGGACTAAGATATTTTCCTAATATGTTCAATCTATAATAAAACGAAATGTAATGAAACATCTATACATAATCGGAAATGGTTTTGATATTCATACAGGGCTTGCTACACGATATGCAGATTTCAGGCTATGGTTAGAGAATAACTATCCTTTCATTTACGAAAATATGCAGGCGGTTTATGATATAGATGCAGAATGGTGGAATGATTTTGAAGTGCAACTTGGAAATCTAGATATCAATAAATTTGTATCAAAATTTACTCCACTAGCCAAGCCCGTTGATGAAATTATAGCAGAGGCAAAACGAAAAAGGGAATTTGAGGAAAGGTACAACATACCACCCAGTTTGCATTTTGATTCTTATTGTGCAAAACGGCTTAAAGGTTTGCTTGATGTGTTGCAATATTGTTTTGAAAAATGGGTGGATAACTGCCAGAGGTCGATTACTGATCCTAAATATGTCCATATTGAGAAAGAAGATTCATTCTTTATTAATTTTAATTATACGGATGTATTAGAAATATTATATAAAATACCAGAAGAAAGAGTCCTTCATATTCATGGTCAATCTTCAAAACACGAACATCTTATATATGGACATAATACGTTTCTTCTGGGAAACTCAATGAATAACGATGAAGAGCAAGTATCTTTTGAATTAAGTAAATATCAGAAGAATCCGTATGAACATATTTATAAACATCAAGAATTGCAAGAAATTCTCAAAGATGTAGAGTGTGTGCATATATATGGCTTTTCATTTTCTCCGGTAGATGAAGATTATATGGATTGGTTTTTCAACAATGTTTCCGCTACATCTCAATGGGAAATTAGTTGGTTTTCTGAGGAAGATAAAAACAGAATAGATAAATTCATATTGGATCACTGGAATTTGAAGGATAGACTAAAGACTATCAAATTAGAAGAAATAAGACAAACTGGAAAACCTTAGCATAAAATGCGTTCGACGAAAATGTATTTATGACTCCTGACCTTCCTGAATTATGACCACCGCATCCAGTCTATGATATATACCACGAACTGGATAGAGCGGCTGCAGAAGGACTTCCGGCGGGTTACGAGGATGCGCGGAGCAATGCCCAACGAGGAATCTGTCATCCTGCTTATAGGTAAGACAGCATGGACAAGAAGTCCTACCTGAGGCAGGTCCCGAGAATCAATCTAGACAGGACTCTATTCCCGGACGAATAAAAATCTTCATCGACAGGCTAGCCTGCCGATGAGATAACAGATAAATTGATATATTTGCAAAACTAAAAGGCCTGAAGACTCACTCCAGACACACTGAATGAAACACTACCATGGAAACAGACACTATAGAATAACAATATCTGACAAAGTAATATCCATGTCATTACATTATACATTTTCGTGTCACAATCTCGCTTTTTTAAGTTGATATTTTTTTCTTAGAATAATTTCAAATTATTAACTTCATGTTGAAAGATTCGGTAAAGACTAATCATCATCTTGTCTATAATGATCAGTAACGCAAATCTTATATAATAGTTTTCATATACAGAGTCTATGCCAGAAAGAATTTCCAACGAGGGTCTGTTTTGCTGGTATGAGGTCAGATTATGGGCACACCTGTTTCTGTGAAGATACAGGCAGCTATACATCTCATTTAGACCTTTTTTTATGGTACATGTAAATGGTTTGTTGCTGTCATTTTTATGAGCACAATTACTGCAGTTTTTGAAGAATGCAGAAATGTCAAGACAATCTCTTCCTATGCTATTGAAGATTTCTACATATTCCTGATACTCTCTTTCACAAAAGCCCATAGTGCTTGTATTTGCATGAAACTCGTCCAGAATACCTTTTGTGCTGTTCCATATTTCATTGGTGTCTATTGTCGAGAAGTTAAAGTCTTTTTTCTGTTTGACAATTGCCTTTCTTAGAAAGTTTAGAACTTTTCTTTTATCAGTTATTTGGGAACATTCATTCAAATTCCAGGGGAAGTATATTTCACGTCGCAAATCAAAATCTATGGTGGCGATTTCCCAGCATATACATTTCATCTTTTGCTCTTGCGCACCTGTCATTTTCATGAAGATAGATTGCATGATATTATTCCACAACGGGTACATTTCAATTCCCCAACTCATTGAGTGGGTTATGGTGGATGTATCACACAGGATATCCGATACAGGTGCTAATATGAAGTCAGAATGCACACTCATGGCCTACTTAAATATTTTTGATATATTTCGATTGATTTGGAAATTCTTTCACGCAAATATTTGAGGCACGCAGGAGATTTCGTATGCAGATAGTTATTACCTTTTATGTCTCTGATTGCGCTTTTCAACTCTTCCTCTAATGCTTCTTTTCTGGATGTATCTAATGTCTTCTTCTCAAAAGCTATGAAATAGATAAGTCCGAAAAAATAAATATCCAGATCTATGATTGACAGAAAGGGTCTTTTATAGTTCAATTCTGTAATGAGGGTGTCAATGCTATTCAGATATGGTTTGTAATCCTTATTGGGGAAAATATTGGTAAATCTACCAAATATTTGAGAGTCTTTGTCGCCTACAACAGAGTAAATGTATGTTTCATAATAGCTCTCCATTTTGCTTGCATAACCATATCCTATACCTCTATCCGAACCCTTTTTCTTGTACTGCGAGAGCAATGCCGCATATCTTACAAAGTCCATGCTGCTTTTTCGGGACTTATCAACAACACTGCTTGATATTTCCTTGCAGAATCCGGGATCAAACCATTCTTTGAGCTGATGGTTTAGGAAGTAGAGGGAAGCTCGGCTTTCCAGTACGTAAAGTGACTTTCCGCGTATGTTGATGTTTCTGAACAAGGTGGAGAAAAACTTCTGCTGTTCTTCTTCCGTAGTAGTTGATGGAACGATATAGGCAAAACCAAGGAAATTCTTGTTAAAGAAATCATCGTCCAAATGTTCAAGGCTTTCATATTTTTCATGAGGACATTTAGCCATAATTTCTTCCTTGCTATTACCTTTGGCCAATAGCTCTTTAAAAGTCCATTCTATCATATTTTCCTGTTCTTCGTCATCCGAGTCATCATCGTTTTCATTCGCAAGGCTTTCTATATTCCCAGATCCTGCCTCCTTTTTGGGGAAACGTTCGATGTATGCCAGGAGTACGGATGTAAGTCTCTGCTGACCATCAATGATTAGGTTATCTTGTCCGTTTGCTGTTTTATAAGCTCCGATAGTCACAGGAGGAATGAATTGTTTTTCTTTGAATGAGTCAATTAGGTTGGTATAGTCATCTTTGTTCCATACAAATGTACGCTGATATTCAGGCAACACTATGTTGCGTTTTAGTATCATCTGTATCCAGTAGGCTAGTGAATACTCGCCATAATATGTCCGGTTATTATTCATACTTCTCTTATTTTATTAAAAAACATTAAAAATATCATTAATAGCAAATATTTTAATAATCGGATGAATGCCGAAATGAAATCTTTTTGATTGTATGGTGCTTTATTTCTATTTTAGAAAACTATAATTTTTAGATAGAGTTTTATTTCCGTTTACTTAAATTTTGGATAGGAAGCAAAGCCTATGTATAATTCAACGCATAAGATTCATATTGTATTTCCAAGGTAGTCTCTCAACTCTGAAAGAGTACTTTCCATATTCTCAATTGGCAATTGTTTATTGAAATCTGCGTTATGAATCATGTTATTTCTAATTCTTCTAATATTGTTTAATTTATATTGTAACTCTTTATCATCTATGTACTTTATAAGGGTGGATGGCGCAACAAAATTTTTATCATTGTGCGCCTTATATAGATGTTTTAGCTCGTTCTCAATATCTACCCATTTGAGCATAAATTCTTTAAAATATTCAGCAGAAATATCATTTTTTCTAGCAATATCTGAAAATAATTCTTTTTTAATCTCACTGCATATTGATTCAATAGGATCATTTTCTGGATACAAATCTTTCTTAGAAAACATTCTTTCAGAATCACCCCAAAAGTCTGCATTATTGGGAAACCTAAATTTAGCTATAAGTCGGTTATTCAAATCAAGTTCTGATTTTTCATCATAGGATTCACTAAATTCATCTTCCCCTATGAGAAATCCTTCTTGAAAGTATGGTCTTAAAGCTTCCGGCGGAGCAATGCTAATAAGTCGAACATTAGTTAAATAATGTTCTGAATTAACAGATATTCTATTAGTATAATATGGTAAACCAAATACAAAAATATAACCATAATTACCATCATTATCTAATGAAGCAAACGAGCAAGCGACTTTTAGCGATTGTGTAACATCTATTAAAGGGGTCTCAGTTACTTCATAATGTTGAAGAATACTCCATTGGATAAGTTTTTTTCGTTTTAAAGTTTTAGCGATAAACTTTTTATTAGCAATGCT
Source organism: uncultured Prevotellaceae bacterium (assembly GCA_900541935.1). Lineage (GTDB taxonomy): Bacteria > Bacteroidota > Bacteroidia > Bacteroidales > Muribaculaceae > Limisoma. The sequence continues at coordinate 39,347 of UQLZ01000015.1, forward strand.
TTCTACTAACAACTTGCTGGCAGAATGCAATTTATCCCATCTGAATCTTAATTCTTCTGAGCTTAACGGTTCGCCTCTGTATATTGATGGATAAAAAGACGATTTGCCAGTTTTATTTTTATAATCGTTTTTTTGCCCTCTAAAAAATAATATATAATCTTTATTGGCATATGATAGTTTGGCAATTATCCTCCTCAGTTCGCTATATGTTGAGACATCATATGCGTTATTACTGGCAACATTCTTTGCTGTTATACCATTATTGTAAAATTCACTTGTTAAATGCGGTGTTATACTTCTCATATTTATCCCCTGTTATAAACTATAATAATACTTCTTTATCTTCTTCGCCATCAGCTTACGTCTTTCTGTGAGAAACTCTTCATAATCTGTATATTCCATTTGTAATATAGTTTCAGGAATACAGTTTTGCTGGAGATTCTTGAGCAGTAATTCTTTATCTGTTATGTTTCCATAAACAGCAATACCAGTTTCGCACTGTTCGAAGACTTTAGAGAAATATATATTAGGAGAATCATCTCGCACAGCCTTATTAACCTGGGTGTCTAAATATGTGTAATTGGCTATCTGATTATATTTTGACTTCTCATTTATTCCATTCTTAATCAAGTATTTTTTAGGGAAAATATGATGTACATCACCAATTACAGTTATAAGGTCATTGACTTTGTATCCACATGTAAACAAGGCATCATCTGCATCATGTATTTGAGATGCCAAATAAAGATTGAAGTACGGACTATTTATCACAGAGGTTTCAAGATATTGCACCAAAGCTATATCCCAGAAAGTATCGGAAAGATTCGCAGCTTCCACTTCACTAAAGTAGTTTAGAAACCCTCTTTCTTTGATACGTTTTATATCCATATCCATTACGGTTTCTGGCGATGTTATATATCTACTTGTCAAAGTAGTCATTACATACCATTTAACCACATAATGCTTGATTTGCGTCTTGTCTATATTTGGATCAGCATTCAATAGTAAGTATAGAGTGTAGGCAAAGTCAAGGTCATTTGAGAATTGATTAACTTGCTGGCAATGAATCCTGCTGACTTGATGGCTAGAACAAAATTAGAGAAAGTATATTCATTCATAAAATCAATGACACCACTCGTAAGTTGTCCGAATGAATTCTCTGCTATATCTTCTTTATATTCGCGTGTTTCAAAATCACGTCCACCAAGTAAACTTACAAGATCTTTCATCTTAGCTCTGCCAAACTTATACATGAATGCTATGCGCAAAATATCGTTATAATCTGGATCAAAGATTTCTTCACAATCATCCTTCAACCATTTCAGTTTTGATGCAAAAATAGAATTCATGAATTCTTCATCTTTGATCATATCAGAATACCATTCTGGTTGAACTGATAAGTGAGAGAAGTAATCGATAGCTTTTCGAAGCATATTGCCTCCATAAGTAACATTAGCAGCTATTTTAGACATAGCGAAGTCTGCCTGATTTAGTTTTGCTCCTTGACTATTAATACGAATGAATATTTCTGTAACTTCATCTATAGTCAATTCTTTATCAAGCATGATAACTCCGATTTGTCTGTTCTTTATATCCAATAGTTGCATCAGAATCTTATTTAAAGCGCTGCCTTTTATCTCTTGATTCTCTTCGCAATAATCGTTGACAAATTGCCACATATCAAATGTTGGTTTAAATACCTCTGCTATATCGGCAATCCATCTTTTATCTTTCAAAATAGCGTTGTCTTGCACCTTAAAGCGTTCTTCATCGTTTTCCGGATTCGCCAATGGATTAAAGGCAATTTTAACACGCTTTTTCTGAAAGTCGGCATTAATAATGTCCATCCCCATAATGGCAGTCATAAGTGCAGTAACACGTTGCTGACCGTCAATCATAATTTTCTTTCCTTCAGCAAGTGTACCATCTTTGAGTCTGATGTTTGGACTTTGAGAGATAATAAGATACCCTGTAGGATAACCAGTATATAAAGAATCTATCAGATCTCTTACTTGTTTAGGCTTCCATACAAAAGGACGTTGAATTTCAGGAATCGCAATTTCACCTGATTTGATAAAGTTCAGTATTTGCTCTAAGGCAATATTTGATGCATTATATTTTTCAGTCATGTTCTATTCATTATTTAGCTAAATTCTGTTTCGCTTTCTCCATCATTGTGATGATATCGAAATGCAATTTCATAATCTCATTATAATTCTCTTTATTCTGCGGTATATGAATATATTTAAGATTTTCTGTTATAGGATACATTAAATCTACATAATCATTTGTTTTTGGGAAAAAAGAGATTTCATTATACAACTGTTGGTATCTGGTTAGTAATATATTACCAGGTGTAGCTTGCAGATCATCACAAACGATGGAACTAACACGTGCAGCAAAGCCTAGTAAAGACCCTTTTTCTACTACAGATAAAATACCGAATGCGTTTGAAATACCTGTTTTAGATAAATGTATTTCATTTGAAATGGTCGTTTTATATAATTCTAAATCTTTACGTTGCTTTTCAACTTGATCTATTTGCTGTTTTAAGTTGCGTAGCTCAAAAAAACTAGCAATCTGAAAACCAACAACTATTGTAGCACAGACACCAATTAATGAAGCTATAATCCCTATGTATGAATCAGTCGTTATAGTTCCATTATTTTTTATTTGCCCCCAGAATGTCAAAGCGACACAAGTTACACTACTTATTATATAAGTAGAGGTGAGTATAATATTATTTTTGCAAGCCATACTTATTATATCAAATGTGTCACATTAATTTTCTTATACTTATTTCCCATGCCAAGGGCAAAAGCCATCTGGTCTTTAATAATCAATTCACCTTTTTGAAGCCCTGCTATCGCTGTCCTGATTTCTTGAAGTTCCTGACCACTCACACCGAATAAGTCTTTGATAACCTTATCGTCAATAGTCTGCTGTTTCATAATCAAAGGATACTGAGCATTGGCATAAAAGTCAAAACCTTTTGATTTGAAGCTACTCATATTCTGAGTGGCAAGGATAATACTCAGACCTTTATTTCGTCCTACAGCAATTAGATTACGCAGAGGGCGATTGTCAAAGTCAAGCATATAGTGAGCTTCATCAATAATAGAGAAATGACGTATTTGTACTACTTCATCATTTACTGCTTGTTTATCCAGTAGCTCATAAATGTTATTAAGTTTGGACATCAGGAAATATACAATAGCTTTGGCAATAGGTCCATCTTTGGGATATCCATCCATCTTGATGATGTAGCTGTCATCAATCAAGGAAACTTTATCTTCTGATTCAAAGATATGTGCATTAACCAATTGTTTCAGAACAGAAGAAATACTATCATCATTATTTGCATCTTTCATTCGTGATTGATAGCATTTCAGCATTAATTCAAATGAAATAGGGGCACCATTTGTTGATTTATAGGCTTCTACAATAGCTTCACTAAGACGGTTGTTCATGTTGGCACTCGCACTTACTCGGTCTATAGAACATAAAGCAGAAGACATTTCTGTAGAGTACAGATTGATTTCATTGATAGAGCGTCCAGTGAAATCCTTAAATGGAGTAAAAGGCAATGGCTGTGTCAATGGATCCAGAATACAAGAACGGTCCACATCGAAGAGTGCCAACCAATGGTTATTCTGTATATCGCTGAACTCTCCTTTGTAGTCAAACAGCAGGAAGTTCACGGGATATTGTGATTCTGTGGATAACATTCTGAATTGCTGAATCAAAACTGCCAGTAAATTGGTTTTTCCAGAACCTGTAGCTCCCGCAATAATAATCTGTGAGTTGGTAATAGAACGACTGTTGATATCCAAAGTAGCTTCCATTTCTTCATCACCATAGTTACCAATCAGAAGATTCAGGACTGGAATATCTTTTGCCATGGCTACTTTGTTATTCATGGCGTATAAGAAGGAATCCAAGTTATTGTCAGCCATCAGATAGTCACGTCCACGAAGCATTTCTGCTGCTATAATTCGAGAAAGGGTAGCGTTTTGAGTCCAATCAATGTTTAAGTCTGCGTATCTTAGTTTTAACAATGCCGAATATAAGGTACTTAAATCGTGCATTGTGAAAAAACTGGGAGTAATTCGTATGGATGATACAGACAATTGTATGTCCTTATAATCATCTATGGAACGCTTTGTAGGTAAACTTAGTCCCACGATGAAGCAGATACGCATTACCTTATTCTGATTCAAGTGTATACGTTTCTCCCGATCAGCCGTTCTGGAAAGATTGATTTTTGATTCAATCAGTTCCTTGATTGGATTGATTGCGTCAAACAACCCTTCCATCTGGCGTGTATTTGAAAAATTTATGATGCTCATTTCTTTTACTGATTAAGAGTTAAACCAAAATAACCGTCTTCAATCGTAGTATTCTGTGCTTCTACATTGCGATGAAGTGTATAGGTTTTGGAGATAAACGGTTCCAGTTTGATGTAGTCGCTGTCTGTTCTGATTTCAGAGGTCGTACAAAGCAAAATAGTTTGTTCTGCCAATTGTGGAAAATATTCTTCCATCAAGGCATCACGACTTTCATTGTCAAGAACACCCATTACTGTATCAATCATTACAGGTGGATTATAATCTCCCAGGTTTCGCAATACTTTCAATAAAACTTGGATAAAGATTTGCTTGGATGCAGCATTAAGCTGATTCAATGAAATCTCATTTCCGGCAGTATGATAGAGTTTTATATTGAATTGTTCAATGCTGTCGGACAACTCAACTTTGGCTACATGGCCTTTGTATGAAACAAGTAACTTGTTGAGTTGCTGCTGCATTTCACTTTCAATTTGGGCTTTTTTCTTCTTCAGCAAACTGTCTGCAATCTTTTCAAACAGAGGTTTGAGCTTGACCAAAGTATCGAATTTAATATCAGGCTCTTGCTGGATTTGTACATCAAACTGATGAATCCGTTTCTCAAGACGTTGAATGTCTGCTTTCAGTGTCGCTTCCTGACCTTTCAGTTTCTCTATCTGTTTTTGAGCGGCTTCATAATTTTGAATTAGATATTCATTACCACCGGCCTGTGTTTGCTCCAAGGTCTGTTTTTGCGAACGTAAGTTATCCAACGTCGAAAGTTGAATTTCCAGTTCCTGGCGCTGGCGGTCAAGTGCAATGAACTGGTTGGAGCCAGTTCGTTTTACCAAGTTAGTCAAAGCGGTTACTTCCGCTTCGTCAAGATAACCAAAAGGGTCTTCTTTATTAGTGCTATTTTGGATAGCTACAATATGAGATACAACCTGTTCTTCATCCACAGATTCACTGCACAGTGACAAATCTTTTAAGTAAGTTATAATTTTGCTTGTCACATCTTTCAATGTTTCCAACGGATAGGCACCGGTATTCTCTTTCTGAAGCTGTTCCTTTATGTGCAGGATATTATTGATTTCTTGTGCCAGGTTTGAAGCTAATTTAGGTAAGAATAAATCAATTTCTATGTTGTCAACAAATGCTTTCAGGTCCTCAGCATAAGTTGCTGCACGCTTTACAATATCGTCAATTTTATTGGTAAGCTCCTGTATCTTCTTGTTAAGGGCAGATGCTTCCTGAGCACCGTCTTTTGCCCGTTTATATTCCACTTCTACTGACGCAAGATACTTATATTTTGTATCTTGTTCTGCTATACACGTATTTAAGTCTGCGGTCAACTTGTCTTTTTGCGCGCATAGCTCATTATATTCCTGTGCTTCTTTTTCTGCTTCAAGACGTTGCTGTGCCCATTCCTGTTGTAGTTTTTCAGCGGCACGCTTTAACTGAAGGTACTTTTTGAAGCCCAACACATTCTCAAAATTATCACGAATGGTTTGGGCAAATACATTTTTCTTCAGTAATTCACTCGATTGCATTGCATCAAACAAGAAATACTGACTCAGTTCCTGAGGCAAATTGGCTTTGATAATTTTATTGATCTCCTGTTCTGCTTTTACCCGGTCTTTGGGAGTAGTCATCGTACCGTAAACATACATGTTCCCGTTCATATTCAGCGATACGCTTTCCAATGGCTTTCCTTGCGGATTCAACTGATAAACACGCTTTAATATGTATTTCTGTTGCTGGCCGAGTACTTTCCCTACAAATGTTATTTGTAAGGAAATCTCAGGTTTGGCTGTATTTAAGGCTCCCTGATTGAGCAATTCCATGAAATGCTCTTTGTTTTCAATTTTCAAACCATAAAGAGCTCCGCTTATGGCCTCGAATAAAGTAGTCTTACCGCCACCATTTGCACCGCCAATCAAAATAATCGGGCGATCATCATCGACTGTCAAATCCAGATCAAGTGACAAGTAAGTCTTATAATTGCTTATTTTAATTCTCTGTATCAGCATAATCGTATTTATTGACGTATTTTTTGGATTGCATTACGGATGATGTCTTCCGTTTCATTATCACTCATTTCTATCACATCAACCTTTTTGGCATGATAGGCCTTCAGAATATCTTCACTGAGCCATTCAAAGTCTATCCCTTCAGCTTCGCAAATAGCTTCTATCATTGACAAGTCATCCTTACGGATACCGTAGTGAACAAATTTCGGATCTATACCTTTAGCCATAATCTTTATGCGTTTTCAGGATAAAAAGCATCCCAGTTTAACAAATCAGTTGTATTTTCAATGGGTAGTTTGGAATATAACCAGTTACTTCCATCTTGAATGATAACTCCTCCATAAAGAGGTGTATTTTTAGTTGAATATTCCTGGATATATTGCAACAAGGCATTATGCTTCTCCGGAGCAGTTACATCACTTCCGGCACTTTTCGTATCGAAAAGATATACATGTCCATTCTTCATACGGATAACAAAATCAACGTAAAATAAAGATTTTCCGTATGCAATGGCATAATGTTGTTTTCCTTTGTCCCCATTCTTATACCACCAGTCAATCCATTGTGAATATTCTTCCAAATATTTCACAAATTCCTTCTCCGGATTAGAAGCTTCGTTCAGTTGTACAAATGGCAGCAAAGCATGATTTTTTGCAGTCTCAATATGATTCGTTTCACTATCATAGACTCTTTCTTCCGGAACTTCCCAGTTGTATTGTTTTAATTCTCTGGCTGCCGCAGATCTTTTCTTAGCCCGCTCTCTTTTACGGGCATATGTTTCTAATGCCGTGTCCAGTAAACGGTCAAATTTGGGTCTGTTATCATAATAAAGAACGACCTTCTTGGCATCTGTATCGAAAATTCCAAAATAGTCGGCGAGCATTTCAAGCAGATAGTTGGCTATTTTATCGGCTCTACCTTTACTTTCAAATTGATGTCCCTTACCGCTTATATATGCCATAAATACACGGTCTATTTCAGATGCTTTACGGGCAAAGCGAACTTGATCTACTTTCAATATCTGTTCTTCATTCTGGAAGTGTACATCTTTCGGAATCTCCACATTGATTGTCTTGACATCCAAACGAATTGAATTCTTTACCCGTCTTCTGTTTTCATTTACTAAATCGTCATCACTTTCCGGCAACGGAGTAAATTCATCATTATCATTTCTTAAGGCGGCCAATTCCGCGATAGAAAACAATCCGGCACCTCTTTCCAGTTTCCAGAATTCATCAGCCACTTCATACAATATTTTCTTGAAGTCTGGCCCCAAATAATTTCGTTCCACATTAGGGCGTTCTGAATAGTAAGCTGGTAGAGATACATTCTCAAGATTTTCACGTCTGCATGCCGTAATCGTATTTTTCAAGATATAGTCGGAATCGGCTGTGACAATCTGAATTTTATCTTTCGCAATGTCGGTATAAACATAACCGATATTAAGCTGTTCTTTCGGATAATGTTTCTGTTCCGGCATTCTCAGAATACGTCCTACGGTTTGTATCGTAAACTGGTCGCTTTGCAATTTTCTGAAGATCAACAGAACAGCTGCACGAGGGCAGTCCCAACCTAAAGCGATCGCTTCTTTAAATAGCAATACTTGTGTCATATTATCGGGACGTTCCAGTCCGGCGAGATTCTCTTTTTCGTTGGCAAGCCATACGGCCAATAATCCATTTTCGGCTGTTATTCCACAAATGGCTTCCAAATAGGTTTTCACTTGTTCTGCTATAGCCTGATCTTCCGACGTCATGGATTCCTTCACATCGTTGGGCAGCTGGATAAGTAATAGGGGATTGATTTTAACACCCAATTCCTGATAAAGTTCTGCCAACTGATTACGTTTTGCCAATGCCGCTTTAATTAGATTCTGATTAAGTGTACGTTCTTCGCTGAAATCCAGTTCTATATCCGGATTTAGCACGACTTCTTTCTTTATCATTTCAGCCGCAATAACGTCCTGTCGGTAAACTTTTACTTTTTCATCAGGATGAAGCGTTTTTGGAGTGGCCGAAATACGTAATTCCACTGCCGGATTGATACGTTCCAGCACCGCAGCTGATTTATCGGCAGTCTTTGACCAGAACATATGTTCCTCATCTATAATGGCAACAATGGGCAAATCGTACTCTTCTTGTGTCCGTCGTGCAATTTCATACAAAGAAGCAAAACTTTCGCTTTCGCGTACCATGACATTGCTTTCTTTGTTCACGCTTTCCCAGTTGACAAACAATATTTCTCCGGGTTGTATACCTTCGCTTTGGTCTATCTCGTCAAACATTACAGGCCGAAGTTTGCGTGTTTCTCCAAAGGCATTCTTTAGGCTGGCATAACTTTGCAGATGAAGTTTCCGAGGAGCGAACCAGATATAGGCAACTTCCTGATAACGGCTGTTACCACGTTCATTCAATTCATCGGTTATATTTGCTAAAGTCTGACAAGTCATGACCGTTTTTCCTGCACCGGTTGGCGCTTCAAACACAATTTTATGTCGTTTTCCACCGAGGTTTAACAGACGGATTGTTTTATCTGTCAGTTCATTGATAGCGTTCTGCTGGTATGGTATATTTTTCATTATTCCTTTTTTTATTTTAAGTGTTTGTCTAGTCCTGCCATAGCGTTACACTAAAAAGTAACAGAAAATGAAAGAGAC
>UQLZ01000016.1 GCA_900541935.1 uncultured Prevotellaceae bacterium
TAGTCTCTTTCATTTTTTGTTACTTTTTTGTGTAACGCTATGGCAGGACTAGACAGAAATTAAAATAAAATTCGTCTGGCTCCGTATCATATAAATCGACCCCCTTTTTAAAAAGTTCTTTCAGTCTGGTCTCCGTATCCCAAGACACTCCATCCAGTTGATGACCCACATAAAGATAACCTTGCTTTTTGTAATTTCCATCTCTATTATCCCAAAACGAGGCTTCATCATACAGCCCATTGACTTTTCTTGAAATACAACCCCCAAAATTAAGCGTCCAGCCTGTACCAACCCAGCCTGAACGGGTATCAGGCTTGATTCCTGATGTATGATAATTCAGAGATACAGGAATGGTTCTGCCACTGACACTTATGCCATAAAGTTCAATCCCAATGTCTGGCGTTCCCGTAAAATGAGAAACAGGGATATCTCCATACTGCCCGAGCGACGAAGAATTAGGACTTTTAATATTTTCATACTGCTCCGGCAACTGACCATAAAGAGAACAAGCAAATGCCATACTGATAAATAATATTAAAAAATTCAATTTTCTCATAACCGTAACTCTTATTCTACATTTATTGCTTTTACCTCTGTCTTTTCTCCAAGTACAGTATGCAACAGATACTCACCCGGTAGAAGAGTACCAACCTCCAGGCTTTGGCTATAGACCTCCCCTCCTGAAACTTTCCGATATGGTATATAACCAAACACCACTCCATGTAGATTGGTTAGCGTTGCTCCAACTGTCATATCTCTATGCACTTCAACATTCAATGTAACTGTCCCTCCTGTATAATCAACATCAAGACCAGAATATCCATTTTCGTACTCTTTAGATAAATACCCACTCTTACCATTTGCTCTGCTGTCTGTTTTCTGCAAAGCATATTCATTCACCATATAAACCTCTGGAATTCCTGTTAACTGATTGGCGTACCTTACAAACGAAATTTTACTTGACCTTTCTATTTTTTCTCCAACATAAAACTGTTGCTCAACAATTTCAGCAACAGGGCAAGCATAACCTTCAGCATACCAACTATAAATATGCTCAACATACCGTGTTTTGTTTCCGCTTTGAATATCAGCAACACCTCTTCCTTTAATAATCACAAATGAATCATTGATTCGGTGTACCCTAAGAACATTTCGCAATGTATCACCTGGTTCCAATATCAGCATTCCTTTTGCATCGCAAACGCTTGTAGATATACCACCGACATACAAATCAAAAAGTTTGGAATATTCACCCTTCTGAACAAAAGGTTTCGAAACGCTGTCTCCATAAGCAAAAGGATATCTAAAAACTATTCCTGAAATAGAATCAGACAGTACTGTCAAACGATTTTCCAATCCCCCACAAAGCAAAGAGTCGCCTGACAAGCGAAAATCACGACGGGTGCCACCTTCGGTAACATATAATACAGAATCGCCTATCACTTCATATTCACATTTTACATTTCCGTCCAACACCTCCACATCCGTAAAATCCCATATCACATTTTCTCCTCGCAGACCTGGCTTCAAGTTACTTACCACCGTCTTATCTATAAAAGCACTCCCTTTAGGAATACTGTTAGTCCTCGTAAGAATATATGCAGTCCGTTCTGCTTTCATCGCATAGCAACTACATATTAACAGAGTAAACAAAATAGCACTTCTCAAGAAGCCAAAAAGATGTAATAGCATAGCTATAAAGTATTTTGTATTATTTACAAATATAATACCTTAGCGGTAATATAACAAGTTATTTTTTTAATTTTTACTCTTTTTTAACAGATTATTCTTTGCGTCGTATAAGGTTATTTCATTTTTATGGTGTTTTTCTTCCGAAACTCTGAATTTTATTATAACTTTGCTCCAGAAAAGTACGCTTATATCATATAGTTAAAAGATAACTATAATTGCGTATATAATAACAAGTTATGGATAATTCATCAAAACAGGCAAAACTGGATTTACGCTATTTGCGTATGGCACGCATCTGGGCAGAGAACTCATACTGCAAGCGGCGTCAGGTTGGTGCTTTGATTGTAAAGGACAAAATGATTATATCCGACGGATTTAACGGCACTCCGTCGGGGTTTGACAACATTTGCGAAGATAACGAGAACCATACTTTTCCTTACGTTCTCCATGCAGAAGCCAACGCAATAACAAAAGTTGCACGAAGCAACAACAGCAGTGACGGAGCAACACTATACGTTACTGCCGCACCTTGCATTGAATGCGCAAAATTAATCATACAGGCAGGTATTTCAAGAGTCGTATTTTCTGAATATTACAGAATTACAGACGGACTTGACCTCCTGAAAAAAGCAGGCATCGAATGCTGCTTTTTAAGCGACGAAGAATAAGCAGTCGCCCTATAAGACACGAAAAAGTTATTATATAAATGAGAATAAAACATAATCCGATAATCTGGTTTCCTCTGGTTATTGCAACCTCTATTGTTTTGGGTATTATAATAGGGAACCATATTTCAACAAAGAAATTCATTACCGATAAGGACAGAAAGATAAATACCGTTCTGAACCTTATTGAAAGTGAATACGTCGATACTTTATCCATAAAAGATTTAGTAGAACTGACTATCCCTAAAATTATCTCAAATCTTGACCCACACTCCTATTACATTCCTTCAAGTGATGTCAAGGCTACGGATGATGAACTCAACGGCTCATTCAGCGGAATCGGCATCACTTTTAACATGATGAACGATACTGCAAACGTTGTTGAAGTTATCCCTAACGGACCAGCGGAAAAAGCAGGAATCCTTGCCGGCGACAGAATTGTTTCCGTTAACGACTCAATAACTACAGGCTCAAAAGTTTCGAGCGAGAAAGTAAAGAAATGGATTACCGGAGCAAAAGATTCAACCGTTAAAATCGGCATTAAACGAAATTCCTCAAAAAAGATTCTCTATTATAACGTTAAACGTGGCGACATTCCTGTTACATCTGTTGACGCAGCATATATGATCGACAAGACAATAGGCTATGTAAAGGTAAACAAATTCGGTCGCAACACATACGATGAATTCCTAACAGCCATTGCCCAACTGCAAAGCAAAGGTGCAGACAAATACATCGTTGACCTCCGAGGCAACGCCGGCGGTTTTATGGAAATGGCAACACTGATGGTTAACGAATTCCTTTCAAAAGGTGAATTAATTGTCTATACGAAAGGTCGCGACGCACGCGAGAATATCCAGGTTTGGAGCGACAATAGTGGCTCATTCCATGATGCCCAAATAGCAGTTCTTATTGATGAATACTCTGCATCGGCAAGCGAAATCTTTGCAGGAGCAATACAGGACAATGACAGAGGCCTTATCATCGGTCGCCGCTCATTTGGAAAAGGTCTTGTTCAAAAACAGACATACTTGCCTGACAGTAGTGCAATCCGCCTGACAACAGCAAGATATTACACTCCTTCAGGAAGATGCGTTCAAAAAGATTATAAGTCTGGTGATGACAAATATTCTATGGAACTTTATGACAGATATTCCCACGGAGAAATATATAATTCCGACAGCATCAAGACAGATGAAAAGAAAATCTTCAAAACAGCAAACGGCAGGACTGTTTACGGCGGTGGCGGCATTATCCCTGATATCTTTGTTCCAAACGACACTGTCGGTATCTCAAGTTACTATATTGCAGTTGCAAATATGGGACTACTTCACAAGTTCTCCTTCAAATATACAGACCTTAACAGAGATAAACTATTAAAGTACAAAGACATAAACAAATTACTAAAGGCTCTACCTTCAGATGAATCTCTAACATACGATTTCGTTATGTTTGCACGAGATAACGGAGTTCCTGTCAGATGGTACTATATAAGCCAGTCACGAAAACTCATTGCAAAGCAACTTAAAGCAATGATTGCGAGAGACATTTTAGGCATTCAGGCACAATATCAAGTGCTTAACCAAACAGATACTTCTGTTGCCGCTGCTGTCAAGGCTTTGAAAAGAGGAGATGCCGTTCCTCCAGTAACTCTTGAAATTTCCAAACACAAGACTAACAAATGAATAAGGCTGAACTTAGGAAAGAATCAAGAAACAGGAAAAAGCAATTAACAGTAGAAGAACAAAAGAATGCTGAAATTGCAGTGCTGGAGAAATTAGAGTCCTGCAAAGAATTTCAGGCAGCAAAACGCATTCTGGCATATTATTCCCTACCAGATGAATTGCAGACTAATTTGCTTTTAAACAAATGGAATAAAGACAAGGAAATCTTTCTTCCTCGCGTTAACGGTGATTTTCTTGATATTGCAAAATTTGAACCAGACAGCACAGTAGAAGGAGCATTCTCAATTCAGGAACCGACAGGAAACGACCTTACAACGGTTGACACTATTGACTTAATAATAATTCCAGCCGTTGGATACGACTGTAAAGGCAACAGGCTCGGCAGGGGTAAAGGTTATTACGACAGATTGCTTAAAGATGCCAAATGCCCAAAAATTGGCATTATCTACAGTTGCCAACTTTTTGACGAGGTCCCGACAGAACAGCACGACATTCCCGTTGACATTATTATTACAGAAAAAGAAATAATAAAACCTTAATATATGGCACTTGTTTCACCAGATACAAAACTTTGCGACACTATTATTGAGGAGCCGTCGGTAATTCCTGTGATAAACAGATTTGGGATATCACTTGGTGTTAGCGACAAATCCATTGAAAGCATTTGCATGGAAAAAGGAATAGACCTAACCTTTTTTCTTACAACACTAAACGCGTACATCAACGAATCCTTCTACCCAGACAAGTGTTTCGACTCTTTTGGAGTAGCGGAAATAATTGATTACCTTAGAAAGACAAACAATTCATATCTACGATTCCAACTGCCGAATATAGAAAGGCATTTTGGTGCTCTGATAAGCCGAAGTGACAAAAACAACAACCTACCATTGCTTCTTAACCTTTACAATGAAGTAAAAGAAGAAATCGTTAAGCGTATAAACAACGATAACAAATGGTTTTCAGAAATACTGGCATGCGTAAAAGATATTTCTGGAAGTATATCGATACAAATAGAGATTGCTCCCGAACTTGAAAACTCCATAGAGGATAAATTAAGTGACCTTATAAATATGTTCGTTATCCACCTCCGTGGTGAATACGATGCCAATCTATGTCACGCCGTCCTCTTTGCAATAATCAGTCTTGAAAAGGACATCAAACAAAACAACCGTATAAGGAACAGAATTTTATACCCTATTTCTGTTGCCCTTAAAAACGCATCAAATAATTAAACAATGCAGGCAATAGTTGTAACTCTGACAATCCGCGATAACTTACTGGCTACAGGTTTGAAGCATATTTTCAAAAACCTTTTTGATATTGATGCACGCATCTTCAATACCACTCAGGAGTTGAAGCAAACTGACATTAACCCGGATTTAACAATTACTGACCACTCAAACTTTGTTGCAGACTACGGTTTTTTCATACAAAAAAGAAACAGATTCGTTGTTATTTCCGACAACGAGCAAACTGATAATAATAATTTCTTTGTTTTAAACAGATTTGCTTCTGAAAAGGATATTATCGAAAAACTTTCACTAATAATGAAAGAAACCCACAATGCTGCAGAATCGGCAGAAGAACTGTCTCAAAGAGAGAAGGAGGTTTTATGCCTAATAGCAAAGGGGTTAATTAATAAAGAAATTGCCGATACACTTAACATCAGCATTAACACTGTTCTATCCCATCGTAAAAACATTACTGCAAAACTCGGTATAAAAAGCGTTTCCGGTCTAAGCGTATATGCAATGATGAACGGATATATTTAAGCGTCCAATTCATCAAGAATCTTTTTCAACTCTTCATCTGTCTTTTGAAGACGAGCCTTGCAAAACTTCAGCAAAGCCAAAGAGCGAGTAGTGTAAGCCGACAAATTATCAACTCCACAATCTGGAGACTGCATTTTTGCTACCAAACTTTCCAATTCAGCAACAGCGGCTGTATAAGTCATTTCTTTATTATCTTCCATAATTATATAACATTTGATTCAATTTTACCATCATAAAACTGGTTAACAACGACGTCACCAGACTGTACTTGAGATGCTCTTGTTACGCATCTTCCATTAACCGTTACAAGCGAATATCCCCTCTTTAAAACTTGCATTGGAGAGAGAAGTTCCACCTGCTTAGACAAGGAATCCAAACGCAACTTTTCCCGCGAAATAGTATTTTCCGAAACCATTTGCAATTTGTTTTCCAGCATTTTCAGCGACTGCCCTCCACGCTCAATATGTGATTTTGCAGCCATAGGAATGGTTGCCTTAATTCGGCTTAATAACGATTCCTGTGTCTGAAGAATACGCCGAGCCGTCAAAGGGATTGTACTACTATAGTAATTCAGTTCCTGCTTAGATGCATTCAATAAATTCTCCACAGTGGAAACTATTGTATCCTGCAATTCTTCAAGATGCCTTAATTCTAAACTTAATTTGTTTATCAAAAATTCAGCAGCAGCAGTAGGTGTTTTTACTGAAACAGACGCAACCTCATCAAGGACAGTATAGTCGCGGGTATGCCCTATTCCAACAATAACAGGAAGAGGAAACCGGGCAACAGCAGCCGCAAGATCGTAATTGTCAAATATATTCAAATCCGTTGTAGCCCCTCCTCCTCGGATAATAACCACACAATCAAAAAGATTAACAAATTTTTTTACCCTTTCAAGAGCATCGATAATAGACGGCACGGCATTAACGCCTTGCATATAAGAGCGGAAAAGCAAAGTATAAAATACCAAGCCATCTGGATTGCCGTTCAACTGAGAAACGAAATCACCATAACCAGCCGCACTATCAGCAGAAATGACAGCTATTCGCTGAGGTATTTCTGACCAAAGAAGCGATTTGTTGAGATTAATAAGCCCTTCATTTTTAAGTCTTTTGAGAATTTCCAAACGCAAACGGGCGATATCCCCCAATGTATAAGACGGATTGATATTAGAAATAACCAGCGACAGACCATATTGCTCATGAAAATTCGCCGACACCTCCACCATCACTTTCAAGCCAGTAGCAAATTTCTGACCAGTTGTTTCTTCAAAAAAACGGCTTAAACGAAAAAAGACGCTTGACCAGATAATTGCCCTCGACTTTGCTACTATAGCATTAGTCTCCGGATTTTTCTGAACAAGGTCTAAATAGCAATGTCCGCCTCTAACAGCGACATCAACGGTTTCCGCCACTATCCAACAACGCTGCAATGCAGCGTTGTTGATAACAGCGTTTATTCTACGGTTATACTCAAGCAGCGAAATCGGCATTATATCCATATCGCTGGCATTTTTACTTAACCTGACAGCCTGGCAATACCGCTCCTTGAGGACCGATAACGACAAGTGAACCATCTGCATTTTCAGCAGACAAAATCATACCCTGAGAAAGTACGCCTTTGAGTTTTCTCGGCTCAAAGTTTGCAATAAAGCAAACGTCTTTTCCAATCAAATCTTCCGGTGCATAGTACTTGGCAATACCGGAAACAATTGTTCTGCCGCCCATACCGTCATCGATAGTAAACTTAAGCAACTTATCAGCCTTTGGAACTTTTACGCATTCCAAGACCTTACCTACACGGATATCAAGTTTCATAAAGTCATCAAATGGGACATTTGCAACGACTGGCTTCGGTTCAAAGTTGCTCAAAGCATTTGCTTTCTTTGTTTCTTCAAGTTTTCTAACTTGTGCCTCAACAACAGAATCTTCTATCTTTTCAAACAGCAATTCCGGTTTGGCAATTTCAGAACCAGCAGCAAGAATATCAACCTTACCAAGGTCATTCCATTTAAATTCCGGCATTCCAAGAATATTGCGCAGTTTCTGAGACATAAACGGCAAGAACGGCTCAAACGCAATCGCAAGGTTTGCAGTAATCTGCAATGCAATATTCATGATAGTAGCAACTCGCTCCATATCTGTCTTTGCCAATTTCCAAGGCTCAGTATCTGCAAGATACTTATTACCTATACGCGCAAGATTCATAGCCTCCTTCAAGGCATCACGGAAACGGAAAGTATCAAGATACTTTTCAAGAGTTGCCTGAACATCAGCAAATTCTTTCAAAGTTTCCTTGTCATAGTCAGTAAACTCACCAGCAACTGGAACCTTTCCTTCAAAATACTTATGAGTAAGCACCAATGAGCGGTTAACAAAGTTACCAAGAATAGCAACCAACTCGTTGTTATTTCTAGCCTGGAAATCTTTCCAAGTAAAGTCGTTATCCTTTGTTTCTGGTGCATTTGCAGTCAAGACATAGCGAAGTACGTCAGCCTTTCCAGGGAATTCCTCAAGATATTCATTTAACCAAACAGCCCAGTTTCTTGATGTTGAAATTTTCTCGCCTTCAAGATTAAGGAACTCATTTGCAGGGACGTTATCTGGCAACTGATAACTACCATCAGCCATCAACATTGCCGGGAAAATGATGCAGTGGAAAACAATATTGTCCTTACCGATAAAGTGAACGATTCTCGAATCTTCACTCTTCCAATAGTCTTCCCATGTATCAGGAAGAATTTCCTTTGTATTGGAAATATAACCGATAGGAGCATCAAACCAAACGTAAAGCACCTTGCCGTCTGCACCTTCAACAGGGACAGGCACACCCCAGTCAAGGTCACGACTGACAGCACGTGGCTGAAGGCCCAAATCCAACCAAGACTTGCATTGACCATAAACATTAGGACGCCATTCCTTATGTTCTTCGAGAATCCATTGTCTCAACTTAGGTTCCCACTTATCCAATGGCAAATACCAGTGCTTTGTTTCTTTAAGAACGGGAACATTTCCAGTAATTGCAGATTTTGGGTCGATAAGGTCTGTTGCATTCAAGGAAGTACCGCAAGCCTCACATTGGTCTCCATAAGCACGAGTGTTGCCGCAATGAGGGCAAGTACCTACAATATAGCGGTCTGCCAAGAACTGGTTCGCTTTTTCATCATAATACTGCATAGATGTTTTTTCAACGAACTCACCCTTGTCATATAATTTTCTAAAGAAATCACTTGCTGTCTTTTTGTGCATTTCAGATGTTGTACGAGAATAGACGTCAAAAGATATGCCAAGACCTTCAAAAGATTCCTTAATAATCTTATGGTATCTGTCAACGATATCTTGTGGCGTTACACCCTCTTTTTTCGCCTTGATTGTAATAGGCACACCGTGCTCGTCAGAACCACCGATAAAGACCACATCCTCCCCTTTCAAGCGGAGGTAGCGAACGTATATATCAGCAGGAACATAAACTCCCGCAAGGTGGCCGATATGAACAGGACCATTAGCGTATGGCAATGCCGACGTTACAAGCGTTCTTTTGTATTTCTTTTCCATATATAGTAATTTTTATTGTATTCCTATAAAAAAACGGTTGCCTAAATATTAGGCAACCGCAAAGTTAATAAATTTTTATCGTTTTTGTTCGCTATTTTCACATAAAGAGCGAGCCTACCTGATAGAATATGAACGCTACAAACCAAGCGACTGCCGTATTGTAAATAAGAGTAAATGCACCAAACTTCCAACTGCCAGTTTCTTTAACTATCGCCGTTATAGTTGCTATACATGGAACATATAGCAATACAAAAACAAGAAAACTCAAAGCAACAATCACATTGAAGTCTGGTTCTCCTGTCTGCGGATTTACCGTCTGCAAACGTGCACCCAAATCAGCGTCTTCACTTTCTGCATCCCCACTATAAAGAACGCCCAATGTTGAGACCACAGTTTCCTTTGCCACTGTTCCTGAAATTAGTGATACGGTCATCTTCCAGTTATAGCCCAATGGTTCGAAAATAGGCGAAACAAACTTACCGATTTGACCCAAATAAGAATTTTCAGTCTGGGTAACTACTTCAATCTGCTCATCAGAAAGATTTTGAGAAGCAAATTCTATTTTTGTTTTTTCCAAATCTGCCTCTGTTGGGCGAGGAAAATAACTTAATGCCCAAATAATAAGACTCGCAACAAGGATAACACCACCCATTTTCTTCAGGTATTGCTGACCCTTTGCCCACATGTGCCTCATTGTTGCCTGTAATGTTGGAACACGATACGGCGGCAATTCCATAACAAACGGTGTTTCATCTTCCTTATACTTGAAGCGACGCATTAACTTTGCTGTTAGTATTGCAACAATTATTCCAAGAGTATATAGTCCAAACAGTACAACACTGGCATGCTTCGGGAAAAAGGCACCTACTAAAAGCAAATAGATAGGTAATCTCGCACCACACGACATAAACGGATTTATCAAAATAGTTATCAATCGACTGGTTTTGCTTTCGATCGTTCTGGTAGCAATAATCGCTGGAACATTACAGCCAAAACCCATTACCATCGGTATAAACGATTTACCATGAAGCCCAATCTTGTGCATTATCTTATCCATAATAAATGCCGCTCTCGCCATATACCCGGAATCTTCCATGAACGATATAAAGGCATACAATATCAATATATTAGGCAAAAATACAATAACACCACCGACACCACCAATGACGCCGTCGATAATCATATCCTTTACAGGACCATCAGGTAAATACGTCCCCAACAGCCCCCCTATCCATTGAACGAGCGAATCAATCCAATCCATAGGATATTGACCTATTTCAAAAGTAGCCCAGAACATGAACCACATAATGAAGAAAAATATAGGGAAGCCAAATATTCTGCTTGTAACGATAGAATCGATAACACTCGTTGACTTTACTTCATCATTTTCTTTCTTTTCAAGAGTTTCACGCAACGCACCAGAGACGAAACCATATTTTGAACTGGCTATAATTGTCGAAATATCTTCATGATGCAATTCCTCTATATTTGCAACAAGAGAATCTCGCAAATCGCGAATTTTATCAAAATTCGGCAAGTCACTAAGCATTTTTACAACTTCCTTATCATTCTCCAGCAATTTGATTGACAAATACCGTGCTGAAAAATGCATATCCAGTTTTGACTCTTTCTTCAATTCAGTCTGTATCGACTTTACTGCATTCTCTATGTCCTTGCTGAATATGATATGGACGTAACGAACAGTTTCATTTCGACCCTCATAAACTTCTATTACTGTATCAAAAAGTTCCGTCAAGCCCTTTCCTGTTTTCGAAACCGTAGGAACCATCGGAACGCCAATCATCTTTGCCATGCTGGTATAGTCAAACTTTGAGCCACTTCTCTCCAGTTCATCATACATATTCAAAGCAATGACCATACTGCGGTCCATATCTATCAACTCCGTTGTCAAATAAAAATTACGCTCAAGATTCGATGAATCAACAACATTTATGACAACATCTGGCACTTCATCGTGTAAATACCTACGCACATATAATTCCTCTGGAGAATAAGCTGACAACGAATAAGTGCCAGGAAGGTCAACAATATTCAACGAATATCCCTTGTACTTCATCTGACCAGTCTTCGCATCGACAGTAACTCCTGAATAATTGCCGACATGCTCCTTTGACCCAGATGCAATATTAAACAGTGACGTTTTTCCACAATTAGGGTTACCTATCAATGCCACATTAATAGTTGTCCGTTCTCGGTCAAAAGCTTTTATAAAGCCACAATCATCCTCTCGAATTTCTGCAACATCCTCCTCTATTATATTCAGATCCTGACATTCCTTGACTATTTCTATCAATTCAGCCTCTGCACGACGCAATGAAATTTCATAATCAAGAATTCTATACTTTATAGGGTCATGCAATGGTGCATTAAGTTCTACTTCAATCTTCTTACCTTTAACAAACCCCATTTCCATGACTCGCTTTCTAAACGAACCATGACCCAATATCTTTACGATAACTCCGGTTTCCCCTGTTTTTAATTCTGAAAGTCTCATCTAATACATTCTACTCTTACGTTAAAAAACGCTGAAGCCATTTTTGTTCAAAAACGACAAAACATATAACATTATTTAATTTTTTTCCTTTTCACCTTGCCTGTCGCCGTTTCTTCAAATTTAGGCAGGCAAAAAATCTTTTTCGGAACCTGATATGGAGAAAGAACACCTTTCATCTTGTCAAATAGCATCTGCTCCTCTTCCTGTCCTATAATGTCACGCTCCAAAACAAGGACAATCTCTTCTCCCCATTTTTCCGACGGTTGAGAAGAAATATAAAATCTATCACCTATAATATTGTTTAGAATTCTTTCAACATCTTCTGGATAAACTTTTATACCGCCTGTATTGATTACATTATCAAATCTGCCAATCCAACGAAATTCCGTCGGCGACAGCAGTTCAACAACATCATTAGTAACTACCTCTTTAACAGAAAGATGCGGAACATCAGCACACAAGCAACCTCTCCCGTCAATCCTAAACTGTACAGGACCAACTGCAGTAAAAATATCGCTTGCTCCAATCTTACGCAATGCTATATGCGAACAGGTTTCTGTCATTCCGTATGAAGCATAGGCATTTACGCCAAGAGCAACCAGCCGTTTTTCCAATTCCGAAGAAACGGCACTGCCACCAATCAGCATCGTTCTGACATACTTCAATCGCTCTTTATGCTCAAGAAGGCCAACAACCTGCGACGGCACAACGGCAACCAAATCAAACGGTTCTCCCTCATAATCAGCAAGAACGTCATTTGAAGGCTTCTCAAAGACCAATTCCGCACCAGAGGAAACAGACCGAACTATCATCATCTTTCCTGCTATATACGAATGCGACAAGCAAAGCAGCATCCTGCTCTTTTCGGTTATTCCGAAAAAACCATTGGTAACTTTTGCCGATGCCAACATATCCCGTTTAAACAGTCTTATCTCTTTCGGAGTACCTGTAGAACCGGAAGTATGTGCTACCACATAATCAGAACTGTTATTCCACTCTTCTATAAAATTGTGAATTGTCATTTCCAATCAAATTCAGGATATTTCCATTCTTTTGAAGGGTCAAAACTTAATGTTTCTCCAAATTGTTCCAATGGAGATTCAATATTGTTGGTAAAAAGAGCACCTGTTCCAAGCCCTTGTGGCATCTCTGGACTCATTGAGGCAGTCCATTGAGCAATCGCATTTAAGCCAATATTTGATTCCAGTGCTGAAGTAACCCAACCACCAACACCTCTCTCTGCTGCAAGACGCATCCATTCCAAAGACTCTGTAAAGCCACCAATCAGCGACGGCTTTAAAATAAGAAATGCCGGCTTAACTGCGTTTAGCATATCTATGCGCTCAGATGTTTTAAACAAACCGATAAGTTCCTCATCTAATGCAATTGGGATTGGGGAATTTGCACACAATTTACCCATTTCATCCCATTGTCCGGCCTTAATAGGCTGCTCTATCGAATGAATTCCGTAATTGGACAAACGCTCAAGTTTATCCATAGCATCATTGAGAGAAAATCCGCCGTTTGCATCAAGGCGAATAGTTACAGCCTCTGGGGGAAAAACCTTGCGGATATGCTTTATCAAATCTAATTCACTATCAAAGTCTATTGCTCCAACCTTGATTTTTATGGTTGTAAAACCAGATTTCAACTTATCATCAATGCGTGAAATCATCTCATCGTGACTACCCATCCAAACGAGTCCGTTAATAGGTACTTCTGCTTTTCCTTCAGTAAATTCCGAAGGGAAAACTATTCTCCTACCACCATTGGCAAAGTCATAAAGAGCAGTCTCGAAACCAAACTGCATTGACGGGAAACGAGTCAAATCCGTTGGCTGACCTGCACTGACATTCTCACAAAGTTCTTTTAGTTTTTGCTCATATTCAGGCGTATCGTCTGCCGATAATCCTCTAAAGACAGCACATTCGCCCAAACCATATACTCCAGGAACTTCCTCATCCTCAACTTTCAAGAAAAAGGTTTCTTTTGTTTTGAGGACACCACGAGACGTTCCAGCAGGTTGCTTGAATATCAAATTATATTTACAGTAACTTGCCTTCATTTCTATCCCGGGAATTTTGGGAATTGCTCAAAGTCCGGGTCACGTTTTTCAAGGAAAGCGTTCTTACCTTCCTGAGCCTCATCCATTAAGTAATACATCAAAGTAGCATCTCCGGCAAGTTCCATCAAACCACGCTGACCGTCAAGTTCCGCATTCAAGCAACGCTTAACCATTCTGATGGCAAACGGACTGCGCATCATTATTGTCTCACACCATTCAACTACCTCATCTTCAAGTTTTTCCAATGGAACTACTTTATTTACCAATCCCATTTCTTCAGCCTCTTTTGCTGAGTACTGGCGGCATAGATACCATATTTCGCGAGCCTTTTTCTGACCTACGCAACGTGCAAGATATGAAGAGCCGAATCCTCCGTCAAAACTACCAACCTTTGGTCCTGTCTGACCGAAACGCGCATTTTCAGAAGCGATAGTAAGGTCACACACAACAGTAAGCACGTTGCCGCCACCAATTGCATAGCCATTGACCATAGCGATAACTGGTTTCGGAATAGAGCGAATAACCTTATGAAGGTCAAGAACATTCAAACGCGGTGTTCCGTCAACATCCTTGTAACCGCCACGAGTCTTATAGTTTTGGTCACCACCAGAGCAGAACGCCTTATCTCCTGCACCAGTCAATACGATAACACGAATATCTGCCTTATCACGGCAAATATCGAAAGCATCAAGCATTTCCTGATTTGTCAACGGTCGGAAAGCATTATAAACCTCCGGACGGTTGATTGTAATCTTTGCGATTCCCTTGTACTGTTCAAAAAGTATATCCGTGTACTTTTTGATTGTTGTCCATTCTCTTTGTGACATATCTATATCTTTTTAAAATAATTTTTCAATGTTTCTCCACTAATCACACTATCTGTTTTTACAGACAGAATAGCAGGTTGCTCAACTGATAAAAACTCTGACAACTGAGCATTTAGTTCCGTCTCATTTTCTGCCTCATAATAGCAGAAGCCGAATGCATCTGAATATTTTTTCACTGGCAACTCCCGCTGGCATTCAAGATATTCTTCAAGTTCTGGCAAGGTAGCAGTTGACTTGACAAATCTGAAAATACCGCCACCACTATTATTGATAACTATAATTTTGAAGTTCTTTGTATTATACCTTGATGCGAGTCCTGAAAGGTCATAGCCGAAACTCATATCTCCTGTAATCAGGACTGTCAAGCCGTAAAAGGCGAGCGATGCTCCAAGTGCTGTAGAAGTAGAACCGTCAATGCCCGAAACTCCACGATTACAATAGTTATCAGCCTTGACCAAGTCTCCAAACAATTGAGCATATCGTATAGTTGTTCCATTTGAAAACTGCAACATAATTGACCGATTCTGCTCACTGAGTTTCTTAAAAATAACAGAATGAGCCTTCATATCACTCCAAGGTGCATTTTGAACATATATGCAATGCCTTGCCAATCCTTTTTCAGCCAGAGCCTGCCAACGGTTCGCAAAGTCACCATCTTCTTTCATTTTGCAATAAACATCAGCGAACTGAGAGAGGAACGAACCAGCATCTGTCTGAATGCGTGTCGTTAGACTTTGCATACAGTCAACCGTTACATCACTTACACCAACATACCACTGATATTTCGGCTTATTATGTCTCAAAAACGTCTTTACCATTCGCGAAACAATTGCTCCGCCAATAGTTATAAGCAGATCTGGAACATACTCTTCTGCTTCTTCCATAGCAATAAGCGTTCTGTCAATAGCAGAAATAAATCGCGGTGAACGCATATTGGATATTGTCTCTGTCAGAACTGCAACATTCGGCATTTCCGACAATCTTTCAAGTGCTTTTTGACATTTCTCATCGGGACGCATAAAACCAGCAATAACCAAGATTCTGCATCCTCGTGAAACCTCAACAAGCCGCGACATATCCGAGTCACTCAAATCTGCCGACGGAGAAATCAACTCTATACCCCTCGACTGGCGAGACCACTCTGATGAACCAGACAATGGCTCATCTAACTGTATATTTATATGAACGGGAGCACATCTGCCAGATTTGGCTTCCATTAAGGCATCATTAATTACCCTATCTGCGTACCACCTTGCAACATCATCAGCACACCTTGCAGGCAAATCATAACTACGCTTGACGAACTGTGACAATGCCTCAAATTGCCTAATTGTCTGACTGTCATCTTGGTCAATCCACTCTTTCGGTCGGTCAGCAGAAACAACTATCAATGGCAATTTCTGATAATAAGCCTCTGCAACAGCCGGAGCATAGTTAAGTAATGCCGTTCCTGATGTACAAACAATCACAACAGGTTCTCCTGTCTGCTGTGCCATCCCAAGAGCCACAAAGGCTGCACTTCGCTCATCAACGATAATCGTTTTCTCTATACCGTCTTCCCTCGACAGAGCAACCAGTAACGGGGCATTTCGAGAGCCTGGAGAAACGACTGCTCTCTTCACTCCATGCTTGAGCAAAACGTCAACCAATATATTGCAAACTTCTTTATCCGTTGTTTTCATTCCGACTCTCCTTTCTTGCCGCCCTACTTCTGCGGGCCCAGCCTCGCATCCACGAGGGGAATACGCAAATACCAATTATCAAATAAATATAATAACTAACCAATCGCCAGCATAATGCCATAACAACTGCCAACGAACCGACTGGTATCATATCACC
The DNA here is from genome assembly GCA_900541935.1 of uncultured Prevotellaceae bacterium. Lineage (GTDB taxonomy): Bacteria > Bacteroidota > Bacteroidia > Bacteroidales > Muribaculaceae > Limisoma. Next base: position 16,615 of record UQLZ01000016.1, read on the forward strand.
GTAATAATTCTTGAAAATCCATTCGCTCACTCCACTGCCACCTGGCGTTGGGCAAATTGTCAAAACTACCCACATAACCAACTGGCGCACAAGCACAAGCAACTGGTCTGCACCAATACCAAACATCAAGAAGATAGCATTAACTACCATATAGCGGGAAATCCATGACAGAGATGTTGCAAAAAATGCCCTCAACCACCATAGAAAACTTTTTCTTCTTAATTCCCGAGCGGTAACTATGATATTATCGCCCATGTCAATAGCAGCCTTATGCCACCTGGTCAATATCTTTAATGAAAATATCTTGTCAAAAGCAATTTTCAAAACTTGCGGCTTGATAAATATTCCCCAAAATAGGATTGCAGTCCACAAAGCCAATCCGCAATACACTACCCAAAAGGCAATTTTCAAGGTTGCGGTAAAGTCAGCAGGACCGTTACCAAAAAACTGGTCAAATGGGAATATAAGCATGGCAATCGGGCATGCCACAACGAAAAACAACTCATCAAGGAAAAGTGTTGACATCATTATAGTTGTTGACCGTCCTAACCGAAGGCCCTCTCCTTTCAGATATATAAGGCCGAAACTGCTACCTCCTACTGTTGATGGTGTTACAGCAGAAGTAAACTCGCAAAGCATATTTACACGTAATGCCTGTCCCCATGTAATATCGTGGTCTGTTAGAGAACGGAAACGCCATGTAAGACCAAAATCACGCCCCATCATAAAGAGCCACGCCAGCAAGAAATAGTACAGCGTTGACATAGAAAAATCAATGCTGTCAAGCGAAAGGCTCTGATAGTCGCGCATAAGCATCCAAAAAACAGCAATCAGTCCAACTACCACAGGAACAATGACATATAAAGGATTCAACAAACTTTTCGCCTGCTGAAATTCAGAATGCGTTTTTTTTCTTGATTTATGTTTAAATATCATCTAACTTTCTTTTTCAAAAACATAGGAGTTAGCATCTTCAGAGAAACACACTCCACAACACGCAAACTACCCTATATTATGCAAAAGTACACAAAAAATACGAGATTTTTGCGTACTTTTGTACTGAATCCAAAATATGAAATAACATGTTCCGCTATATTTCTTTAATTTTTGCAATTATCACTTGCCAAGCAGCATTTTCCGCAAGTTTTTTATCCCCAGATCAATTTATAGACGGCGGAAACTACTATCCTGGCACCGAATATAGTTACAACATCTATATTCCAGACGGTTATACAGGGGAAAAAGAGGCTTGTCTTTATCTCGGCTTTGACGGGATTCTCTGCAATGCGCCTAAAGTCTTTGACGAACTAATAACAAAAGGCGCAATGCCTCCTGTTATTGGCGTATTTGTAAATCCTGGAATTATAAAAACAGACGACGGCTCTGTCATCAGATATAACCGCAGCAATGAGTATGACAGCACAGACAACCGACTTGCTCTCTGGGTGAAAAATGTACTACTCAAAGATGTCAGAAAATATAAATTACCGAACGGAAAAACCTTGAAACTATCAACGAACCCTGACGACTGCGCAGTCTTTGGAGCGAGTAGCGGCGGTATTGCAGCATTTACCCTCGCATGGCATCGACCGGATATGTTTCATAGGGTTTTCTCCGCTGCCGGTTCTTTCGTTTCAATGAGGGGTGGACACAATCTGCATGCTCTTATCCGCAAAACAGAACCTAAGCCTCTAAAAATATTCATTCAGGACGGCTCTGAAGACGCTTGGAATCCCCTCTTCGGACATTGGTATGAGGGCAATAAAATACTGGTTTCGGCTCTGGAATTTGCGGGATACGACATTCGCTGCGACTGGACAGAAACAGGCCACAGCATTAGCCGTGCAAACGAAATTTTCAGCAACGTTATGCGTTGGCTTTGGAAAGACCATAGTAATCCTATTAAAGTCGGTCAAACCAGAAACGATTTTCTTTCATCACTTCTCATACCTGAAGAAAACTGGGCTTTAACGATCCAAGAACCCAAAACATCCTCAAAATCGGCAATATACCCAGGAGGTAGTCTTGAAGCATTTGCAAAAGACGGAGATAATATGATTTGGCAGGCAGTCTTGGACAAATCGGGCAAACACCTTTATGAGCAACGCTTTTACGCCCTACATTCATACGATAATCTTCCTGTAAAAGTTTATGACCTTACTTTTGACAGTAACGGAAATCTATATGCCGCAACCAATTGGGGAATACAAATATGCGACCAAAATGGCAGAGTAAGAGGTATTATTCATATTCCAAACGGTTTGACTGCGTCTTCAATAGAAATCACAGACGGCAAAATAAATGTTCAGACTGAAAAGGGGGCGTTTTCAAGAAAAATGAATATTCTGAAACCTAACGGCACTCCTAAATCTCAAGGTCAAGGATAAAAATAAAATTAATATGTTTGACTTTCAGCCATAGTTTTACTAATTTTACGAAGTAAAAACTCTACCAATATGAATATCAATTCTGTAAATCTCATAACATTTTCTCCAACAGGAACATCTAAAAAAGTCGGCAAGGCAATAGCAAAAGGCTCTGGCTTTCACAACATTAACAATTTCGACCTTACACTCAAAGAGGTTGAATTTAAACAATTCGAAGCAAAAGACCTTGTTGTCGTTACCGCCCCAATCTATGGCTGTCATATTGCACCAACCGCTCTTGCAAGGATGCAAGGGCTTAAGGCTGACGGATCTCCAACAGCCGTCGTAGTTGTTTACGGAAACCGCGACTACGAAAAGGCTTTGGCTGAATTTGCTGTATTTCTATCTGATAGAGGTTTTAATATCATTGCAGGCGGAACTTTCATTGGAGAGCATTCTTACAGCAACGAAAAATATCCTATCGCTGTAGGGCGACCCAACGCCAATGACCTCAAATTTGCAGAAGAATTTGGAAGAAAAATTTGCAAAAAAATTACCGACGCAAAAAACTACAATGACATTACTCCAGTTAATGTTCTAAAGATAGAGCGCCCCGAACAATCTTTTATATCTAAGTTGAAATTCATCTTTAAGGTTATCAAACTCAAACGTAGCAAAAAACCAATGCCGCGCATTCCTTCCGTTGATGAAAGTCTTTGCGAGCATTGTGGATATTGTGCTGCTCATTGTCCTACTGGAGCAATAACAAAGGGGATGGAAGAAAAAACAGACCCTGAAAAATGTATAAGATGCTGTGCATGCGTCAAAGGGTGCCCCAAAAAAGCAAGAACCTTTGAGTCCCCTTTCGCTGAAATCATACACTCTTCATTCACTGAGCAAAAAGAAAATAAAACGATACTATAAAATAAAAGGTTGCATTTCTGCAACCTTTTTTACCTTTTAGAAACGGAATCCTAAAGTAGCCACAATCTCGTGGTTGGTATCTTTTACATCCGCTGACGGAGAATAGATTGGTTTACCTCTATCAGGAATATCCGGAGAGAAGGCATAATATTCACTGTTTCTTTGATTATAGATGTACGCAAAGTCTGCATAGAACGCTCCAGCCCTAAATCCAAAACCAGCAGTTACATATTGATTATTCTTATCAATAGTATAGGCAAGTGTTGTTCCAGAAGTCATTACATTCAACTGATTGTTACGAATCTCATCTGAGAAAGGAGAAGTTGAATATGAATAACCCGCACGAACACTGAATTTTGGTGTTACTCTCACCTCACCACCAACACGAATTGTTTCCATTGGCTTATAGTAGGCATTAATTGCATCAGTTATACTTAAATCTTCTCTTCCTCCAAACAACACCTTCATATTTTGGTACGCTGTATGCTCAAAGTCAACACTCAAAATGGCACGTCCTCCAAGCACACCTGCCAAACTACCAATTACCTTCCATGGTGTTCTTACTGTAAAGTCAGTAACATTCACATATCCTTCATCTGTATATGCATCACCTCTGATAATATTACCATTTGAAGCGTTAAGATTATAGTTTGTGCCGGCAACATACTCTGATGTCATAGAGTAACGAGTTGGGGTATGGAATGCAAGGCCTATTCTAAGTTCATTAATAGGCTTTAAAATTACTCCTAATTTAAAGTTTACACCTGTACCATATAAATTCAAAGAGTTCTCAAGGCTCCAGTTTGCAGTGCCGTTTAGCAATATTGAGCCATCTGCGTTCCCTGGCACAACAGCATTGTTTACTGTTTCTTCGTAATAAGTATATTGCGAGAAATTCACATCCTCTATACCAATGCTCGCTCCCCAATATAGAACGTTCAAAGCATTACCGCCAAAACTGATTGTATATTCATCAATTTGCCCAGACTCATCAACAAGGAATGAGTTATAGCCTTTAGAATTTTCTCCCATAAGTCCAACAAAATCACGGTCTCCATTTGTTGGGTTAATAAGGTATGAATTATATGCAAGTATGCTCATCCAAGGAGCATTGGAGTCAAGATATGGATTATACTTATCTTTAATTGCCCCCAAGTCATCTTTAGTAAATTTTGTTGCATTAGTCTGACCAGCAACAAAATTTGTCAAAGATGTTGAGATACCGTCAATCGCACCACTATAAGTGCGGCGGAAATCAGCCTTCTTATTATACGAGAATCCCCAGTTAAAGTTCTTCAAGCCACTTGAATTTGTCCGATAAACCCCAATGTAACCAATATTGTTGAAATTGAAATCATTCTCATTCATTTTGTCAATTCCAGCATTAGTAGTAACCTTGGAATTTCGAAACGTGCCATCAAGAGTCAAGCCTATATCAGAACTTCTATAAATTCCTATACCGCCGGGGTTCTGATTCAGAACCGACATATCCCCACCCAAAGCACCAAATGCTCCTGCCATTGACATAAAACGAGCAGTACCTCTCAATTCCTGTTGAGAAAGGGAATAAGCGTCAAAAACACTCTGTGACCAAGAGATTGAGGCTGTTGCCAGCATTGCCGCCAACAAATAAAATTTATTTCGCATATTCATTGTCTTCTAATTTTTTGTTTAACTAACGTCTGCCTCCGCGATGACCACTTGAACTGCCACCTCCGAAACTTCCTCTACCACCACCGTATGAACCTCTGTTACCTATAGAAGAACCTCCTCTATAACCGGAGCCTCTATTGTTGTCTATACGTGAAGGTCTGTTATTGTAATCTGTTCTATTATTCTGAAAACGATCTCCCCTGTTCGAGTTAAATCTGTCACCCAAATCAGAATTGAACCGGTCATTCCTGTTAGAATTATAGCGGTTTTCTCTATTTATAGAATTGCTGCCATCTCCCCTATATGAATTTCCTCCGCCTCTATATCCGTTATAATTTCTGTTACCACTACCTGAGGTTCCTACATTCTCTCCTCTATTCCAACTTTTATTTGGTCTGCGATTGTTATTCCTATTACCATTATATATTCCATTAACCCTATTTACTCTGCCCTTGTTTCCATAATGATAGCCGGAAACGCCACCAAAGTTAGAGCGACCTCCCGCTGTATAACGGTGACGATGAACAGGACGATAATAACCCGGGTGATAGTGAGGATAATAGTGGCCAGGATACCAGCAATGATGGTGATGACCATACCAGTAACCAGGACCCCAATAAGGATCATACCAACTATTCGTATAGAACCACGGATCCCAATATCTCCAATTATAATATGGAGAATAATAAGGGTAATTCCAATACCAACTTGACGAAGAACCGGCAAGGTAACCTAAAGCAAAGCCGAAATCATCAAAAGTATAGATATTAGAAGGGTTTCCGACGTATATATTCACATCACCTGCATAATATAGTGTTTTCAAATCCTCATCATCCGAACCCTTGACAATATCAGGATTGTCGAAACGCTCTATACGCTCGGTATATTCAAAGACCTGACCATCGGATTCTGATTTTTTTGATCTGGAAAGAGTGTCTGGCGATGCATATATTCCTCCTCGACGGTTATATTCATCAACATCTCGTCCGCCGCCATAGTCCTCATACTTCGTTCCTGAAAATTCATCTTCTTCAATATACTCTACCTTCTTTTTCTTTTCTTTGACTTCTTTCTCCTTGGAAGAGTCATAATATATATCATCATAAAAATCCTGTGCGAACGTTAATCCGCCTGAAATCATGAACGCCAATAATAATGCTGCAAACTTTTTCATAATATAGCCTCCTATTATTTAAATTAATGACCCTTTAAATACTTAAAGGTTTAATTTCTAACCAAAGATATCATTATTTTTTATGAAATAATAGCATTTAGTTATCGTTTTTTTAATTTTTATGAAACTAATAAAGGTAAAAAGCGTTTGTTAACGAATTATACTCTTCTGTCTTTGCGCCATTATCACTACTTATAACTAATCTGGAAATAACTGGTTTTACCTCTTTTTTTGAAAATTCCCATAAGACACGTTTTACCGCTTTCCCTTTTTTAGTTAGGACTTCCGTCTTCCTTTTCAACCAAAGATTGGCTTCTCCTGCACAAAAAAGAAATTTGTCAGCACTGGCAGCCGGTGCTATAATTGAAAGCGTTCCCGATTCAGAAAGCAATTTCGAAGATTTATTGAACAATACTTCAAAAGGTAAAGATTCATACTGCCTCGCCACACTCCTTCGCTCATCAGGAGAATAGACCTTCTCTGTAAAAAAAGGCGGATTCGACACTATTGAATCGAACTTAATTTCACTTTTAAACTCAGCATAATCACAAACAAATGCTGACAATCTGTCACCCCAAAGGGAGTTGGCAAAATTCCCTTTGGCTTCTTCGACTGCGACTGCATCAATATCAATTGCAAAGATGCGAGCATTCAAATTTCTTTGTGCAATCATCAGGGAAATAAGCCCCGTTCCGCAACCAATGTCAAGAACATTACTGGCATTTTCAACGTCACACCAGGCACCGAGCAAAACTCCATCAGTTCCTATTTTCATTGCACTGCGTGACTGGTTTATCGAAAATTCTTTAAATCGGAATATATTTTCAGCCATATATCTTTATTAAAAAAATGAGGATGCGACATCTACACACCCTCATCATTTATATTTAATTTAGTTTTTGTCTTCTTCTGGAACAGGAGGTGGTACCACACTGTTCTCCTCTTCAGACTTTTCCGCATCCGCATCAACGCGACCCTTTTCTTCATTAGAAGCAATGATTTCATCAACTCTCGAAGACCAAGCCCTCTTACCAAAAATATTCTCTACATCTTCAGTATAGATAACTTCTCTGTCAAGAAGAATAGATTTTAACTTATGGTGTCCCTCTGCATATTCAAGGAGCAACTGCTTTGCTCTCTCATACTGCTCTGCAATAATTTTTGACACTTGACTGTCAATAACCTGAGCACGAGATTCACTATAAGGTTTCGAGAAACCAAATTCTTGTCCAGTTGAATCGTAGTAACAAACATTAGGCAACGCATCACTCATACCAAAATACGCGACATATGAATAAGCCTGCTTAGTTACCCTTTCAAGGTCATTTGCCGCACCAGTAGAAATGTGCCCTACAAACAAATCTTCCGCTGCACGACCGCCGAGAGTAGCACAAATCTCATCAAGGATAGCCTGTTTCGGAGTAATTTGACGCTCTTCTGGCAAATACCAAGCAGCACCAAGAGCCTTGCCACGGGGAACAATAGTTACCTTAATTAAAGGGTTGGCATATTTCAAGTGCCAACTGATTGTTGCATGACCTGCTTCGTGACAAGCAATTGTTTCTCGCTCTTCCTTTGTTGTAACCTTTGAACGCTTCTCAAGACCACCAACAATACGATCCACAGCATCCATAAAATCTTGCTTTTCAACTGCAGTTTTACCATTTCTCGCTGCAATCAGCGCTGCCTCATTGCAAACATTTGCAATATCAGCACCTGAGAAGCCCGGCGTTTGGCGAGAAAGAAGGTCAACATCAACAGATGAATCAATCTTAACATTTCTAAGGTGTACAAGGAATATTTCTTTTCTATCCTTAATATCTGGTAGATCCACATAAATCTGACGGTCAAAACGGCCAGCCCTTAGCAAAGCCTTATCGAGAATATCAGCACGGTTAGTTGCTGCCAAAACAATGATACCGCTATTTGTCCCAAAGCCGTCCATTTCTGTAAGCAACTGGTTAAGAGTGTTTTCACGCTCATCATTTGAACCCATATTAGGATTTTTACCACGAGCACGCCCAACAGCATCAATCTCATCAATAAAAATGATACACGGTGCTTTCTCTTTCGCTTTTTTGAACAAATCTCTGACACGAGATGCACCTACACCAACAAACATCTCAACGAAATCAGAACCAGAAAGAGAGAAGAATGGTACATTTGCTTCACCGGCAACTGCCTTTGCAAGCAAAGTCTTACCAGTTCCTGGAGGGCCCACAAGCAATGCACCCTTAGGAATTTTACCTCCCAAATCGGTATATCTCTGCGGATTTTTAAGGAACTCAACGATTTCCTCAATCTCCGTTTTCGCTTCATAAAGACCGGCAACATCTTTAAATGTCACATTTGTCCCATTGCCCTTATCAAACAACTGAGCCTTTGACTTGCCTACGCTGAATATTCCGCCACCTGCTCCATCGCTGCCTTTCGACATACGCTTGAAGAGGAAGAACCACAAAGCAACAAGCAAAATAATCGGCCCAAAACTAAAGAGAAAAGCACTAAAACCTCCGGATGTTGTGTACTTATAACTTCCAGTAAATACCTTGTCCTCTTTCCACTGCTCAATTTTCTTAGAAACAGCATCTGCCGACGGAGCCTGACTTACAATCCTTACATTCTTTTTAACATTGGCATTTTTCGGCAATTCTTTCCCGAAAATATCTCTTGCCATATTTTCAGTAACCTTGGCTTTAACCTCTCCATCTGACTTACTGATTTCCATATCTGTTACTCCTTTTTGGAGCACATATCCTTCAAATTCAGACCAAGAGACTTCCTTTTCAACCGAAGAATCGTTCATATACCAGAAGCCCACAAGCACAGCCCCTATAATGGCATACATCCAAAAAAGATTGAAAGTAAATCCTACTACCTTTTTCTTAATATTTTTATCCTTCATATCAATTCAAATTAATCCAAGTCAGGAATTTCCTCAATCTTAGCGTCGTTCCACAACTGCTCAAGATTGTAATATTCTCTAAACTCAGGTAAAAAAACATGGACGAACACGTTGCCATAATCTATGACAATCCATTGTGCATTGCGATAACCATCATAGTTATAAGGTTTTACACCCAGATTTCCATGAACGTATTCCCTGATAGAGTCAGCAATTGCAGAAACCTGCATTGTTGATGATCCTTCACAAATAATAAAATGCTCTGTAGAAACTGATTCAAGACTTGTCAAATCAACGTGGGAAATTTTTTTCCCTTTTCTTTCCTGAACTCCTTCTACTATCGCGTTCAATAATTCTTTACTTCTATCCATCAAATAATTTTATGTCTTCTTAATTTGGTAAAACAATTGCCAATGTATATTATTATGCGTACAAAGTTATAAATTTTACCGCACACTTCGCTATAAATCGGCTAAACTAAATATATATTATAAATAAATAACAAAAACTATGCCAAAAGAGTTTCTGTCATACTAAAAAGACAGAGACTTAAAAGTCATAAAACCTTGAGACCCCCCTCGCCACACACTCATAAATATTATTCATTCATCCGTAGTATAAGTAACCCACTTGCTCCTACAGAGCGATTATTAGGCTAATGTATTTCGTCCGCCACACGGAATGAAACGACACAAATCGCGGATGCTTATTCAAAGCGTCCATACGACAAATACCGTATAATAAACTAAAAATCACCTATTTGCATAAACGCAATGCAAATGTATCCGCCACGCATGAACAAAAAGAGGGCAACCTTAAAGCTTTATAGCTTTTGGGTCGCCCTCTTTTATCTTGTTGTAAGATATATACTATCCGTATTGGATAGTACCGTCTTCGTTTCTATATTGGTCAAAACTCTTTTCGTATTGGTCCATAGCACGCAAACTCATACCCATGCTTGAGAAACCGCCATCGTGGTAAAGGTTCTGCATAGTCACCTTACGTGTCAAATCGCTGAACATAACAACACAGTAGTCTGCACATTCGTCAGCATCAGCATTACCAAGAGGAGACATTCTGTTTGCAAAGTCCATAAGTGATTCCATTCCCTTAACACCGCTACCTGCTGTTGTCATTGTTGGAGATTGAGAAATAGTGTTGATTCTAACACCTTTCTCGCGACCGTAAATATAACCGAAACTACGAGCAATTGACTCGAGCAAAGCCTTTGCATCTGCCATATCATTGTAACCAAACAATGTGCGTTGTGCTGCAACGTATGACAAAGCCAAGATACTACCATTATCGTTGATTGCATCCAACTTCTTTGCAGATTGAATCATCTTGTGGAATGATACCGCAGAAATATCCAATGTCTTGTTCAACAAATCGTAGTCAAGATCATCATATAGTTTTTTCTTACGAACGTTTGGAGACATACCAATTGAGTGGAGAACGAAATCAATCTTTCCACCGAGAATTTCCATAGACTTTTGGAATACCATTTCCAAGTCCTCGCAGTTTGTTGCATCGGCTGGGATGATTTCTGCATTCAACTTCTCGCCAAGTTCGGAAATCGTACCCATACGAACCGCTACTGGAGTATTTGATAGCGTTACTACTGCGCCTTCCTCTACGGCTCTCTCAGCCACTTTCCAGGCAATACTATTAGAGTTTAGGGCTCCGAAGATTATACCTCTTTTACCCTTCAAAAGATTATAACTCATATAATTATTTTTTGGTTGTAATTATTTTTACCGTCGCAAAGATACGAACTTTTCCCTTTACAGCAAAACATTCTGCACAACTTTCGAAGTTGTGTGCAAAACCAGCCTTGTAAAAAGACAATAAAAAAAACCGGATTTAAACCGGTCTAATACGTTTTTTAATACGAAATTATCTATATTCCTTCAATTCGCTCTGCAATTTTTGCTTCGCAAAAAATATTCTACTTTTAACTGTTCCCAATGGAAGATGCATCTGCTCGGCTATCTCCTGATACTTATATCCGGAAATGTGCATAACAAATGGCACGCGATACTCCTCTTGCAATGATTCAACGACAGATGTTACCTCAGACATTGCATAAGAATTATCTGGAGTTTCCGAACTTTCCAACTGGTTTAGATTCAATTGATACAAGTCCTCTGTTTTATCAACGACGGTCTGCGTTCTTACTTGATAAAAATATTTCTCATAATCGTAAATACCCAACTCTTGAAATTGGAATCATCAACATATTTTTCCTCGTTTACTAACGCCTTACACGTCGTATCTTGCAATAAGTCATGTGCGTCATCATAATTGGAGGTCAACTTCATCGCAAATGAAAACAAATTGCTCTGAATATCCATTAATCGCTTTTGAAAATCTGACTGTGCCATAACATATAATTTACGGTGCAAATATAATCACTTAAACGTGTTTAAAAAATTTATAAGCAATTATTTTATCCCTTTTTATAATTATTAAGTGTTACATCATAACAATTTACTCAAAATCCCAAACCTAAAGGACTTAAAGAACCGACAGAATCAAGGGAATAGCCCATTTTATGTATAATTATAAACACAAGCCAATTAATAATTTATCGAAACTTTTCACAAAACTTAAAGATTGCCCGCAAAACCAGCCCAATCCACCAGCCTCAACAACCCTAATACCTTTCTTATTAAGAGAAAGACTTTTTACAAAAGTAGTCAAAATCAACCACAAATACCAACAAAAATGCCGAATTATATTAATACAACGAAGCAAAATCTAAGCAAAATAGATTTTAGGGAATCTTTATAGGTTGAATTATAGAAATATTTTTTGAGCTCTCTCTCTTAATAAGAAAAATGGCACAAATATATGACAATATTGACCTTAAATTTGAAAAAGGTTTACAAGATATCATAACCAATACTGGAGTTGCAAGAGTCGATTTCTGTGTAGGCTATTTCAATTTGCGCGGTTGGAATTTGATTTGCAATCACATTGATACATTAGAAGGTGATTTTGTTGATGAAGAATCACAAACTCAACCAATTCATCGCGTTTGTCGTTTAATTATTGGAATGCATAGGCCTCCTGAAGAAATAATCAGGCAGCTTTATTCTCAATCAGACACTATACCAGATGCTAAATTTGTCAGAGAGCAGAAACTAATAATGGCCAGGAACTTCCGGAAGCAATTACTTTTAGGTCTGCCAACTGCAAATGACGAATGGACTTTGAGAAGACTTTCTGCCCAAATGAAAGAAGGGAAAGTCGTTGTTAAACTATATTTAAGAGAATCTCTTCACGCCAAACTATACTTAGCACATAGGCCTAATGACAATTTTAACAAGATACAGGCTATTTTAGGTAGTAGCAACCTTACTTATCATGGTTTGACCAAACAAGGCGAACTTAATGCTGAATTTGCTGACAGCGACAATGCCAAGAAATTAGCGAACTGGTTTGATGATAGATGGAATGACAGATTTTGTATCGATATTACTCAAGAACTAATTGAAATAATCGATAATAGTTGGGCTGGAGAACAAATTATTCCTCCGTACTATATTTACTTAAAAATTGCGTATATCCTAAGTCAAGATGCCCGCTCTGGAATCAATGAATTCACCTTAACGCCTGAATTCAGAAAAGAACTTTTTGATTTTCAACAAACAGCGGTAAAGATTGCAGCTCGCCATTTGAGAAATGAAAAGCGAGGCGGTGCCATGATTGGTGATGTTGTCGGTCTTGGAAAAACCATAACTGCCTGTGCAATAGCAAAACTTTATGAAACCACTTTTGCAAGTAGCACTCTTATTATTTGCCCTGCAAACTTGCAAGACATGTGGAAAAAGTATGCTATTAAATATGATATGAAAGTCGAAATAATGTCAATGGCTAAACCTATTGATGTTGAAACTGCTCGATATTTCAGACTGATAATAATCGATGAAAGCCACAACTTAAGGAATGGTGGTAGCGGTTCTCGATATAGAAACATCAAAAAACTAATTGACCATCAGAGCAGCAACGTGCTTCTACTAACTGCCACTCCTTATAATAAGGATTTCCGCGACCTTAGCAACCAGTTACGTCTATTTATTAGCGATGACCAAGATTTGGGTATTCGCCCTGAAGCATATATTAGAAAAATTGGAGGAGAGCGTCAATTTTTGCAGAGACATAGCGAAGTATTTATAAGAAGTATAGCCGCTTTTGAGAAAAGCGATGAAATTGAAGACTGGAACGAATTAATGAAACTATTCTTGGTTAGAAGAACAAGAACTTTCATCAAGGAAAATTATGCTAAAACAGACCCTGAAAACGGCAGAAAATACTTGCAATTCCCTGACGGTAAGAAATCGTATTTTCCAAACCGTATTCCAAAGGCAATTAAATTTAAAACAGAGCCAAAGGACCAATACTCTCGTCTTTATTCTGAAGAGATGATTGATTTAATGGAATCTCTCGAATTGCCAAGATATGGGCTTTCTCACTATATCAACGATAAAAATGCTGAAAATGCAACTACGCCAGAAAAGCAGATTTTAGAAAATCTTTCTCGTGCTGGACAAAGAATGATGGGTTTTGCAAAATCAACGTTCTTTAAACGTATTGACAGTAGCGGTTTTTCTTTCTTGCTCACTCTTTACAGGCATATCGTTAGAAATATGGTCTTTATATACGCTTTAGACAACAAACTGGAACTGCCTATTGGTGACGAAAATGCTCTCCCAGAAGACTTCCTCGACGATAATGACCCTAATGATGTCCTACTAGGCGATAGTGTGAATCATAGTTCTTCTGGCGAAATTAATATTCCAACTGACCTTAAAACATATATGGAAAAGGCTAAGGAATATTATGAAGTAATTTCTCAGAAAAACAATGTTTCCTGGATTAACGGAAAGTACTTCAAAAAGACCCTAAAGCAGAAACTTAAAAAGGACTGTGATACCATATTGCAAATGATTAATCTTTGCGGAAAATGGGAGGCTGATAAAGACCAGAAAATTAATGAGTTGGAAAAATTGCTTTGCAAGACTCACAAAAACGAGAAAGTTGTTGTGTTTACTCAATATTCTGATACTGCGAACTACATCTACCGACAGTTGGCAAAACGCAAAATCGGCCAGGTTGCAATCGTTACCGGGAATTCCGACAACCCTACTGCAATTGTGGAGAAATTCTCCCCTATCAGTAACGACAAACCTGATACACCAGCCGAAAGTCAATATAGGATTGTTATTGCAACCGATGTACTTTCTGAAGGACAGAACTTGCAGGACAGCCATATTATAATAAATTTTGATTTGCCATGGGCTATTATCAGGCTTATCCAGCGTGCGGGACGTGTGGACCGTATTGGTCAGAAGGCAAATGAAATATTCTGCTACTCTTTCTTTCCTGCGGAAGGTGTGGAAAAAATTATTTCTTTAAGGAAGCGCCTCAACGACAGAATAAATGCCAACGCAAATATTGTTGGTTCTGATGAAATTTTCTTTGAAGGCAATGAAAAGAACCTCAAAGACATGTTCAATGAAAAAAGTGGCGTGCTCGACGAAGAGGAAGACAGCGACGTTGACCTTTCTTCTCAAGCTTTTCAAATTTGGAAAAACGCAATCGATGCTAATCCTAAATTGGCCAAGGTTATTCCAGCCTTAGGAAACATGATATACTCAACCAAAGCTGTTGACAGCAATTCTGAAAGCGGTGTGATTACGTATGCAAAGACATATAACGACTTCGACGTTCTCACTTGGCTGAACAATAAGGGTGAGGTAATCAGCCAGTCTCAAAAACGGATACTGTCGGCTCTCGCTTGCAAAGCCGACACTCCAGCAACACAGCCTCTCGGCAATCATCACGAACTCGTTGCATCGGCTATTAAGCGTATTATGGATGAAACTACTGCTGCTCCTATTGGAGGAATACTAGGAAACAGATTCAGTACTCGTTACAGGATTATTGATTTGCTCGAACATTATTACGAACAAAACACAAATATATTCTACTCTGAAGAGCAGAAAGAAGATTTGAAATTGGCTATCGACGATATCTACAATTATCCTTTACTGGAAACTACCAAATTGGCATTAGGACAAATGCTACGCCGTAGTCAGAGCAATGATGAAATTGTTGAATACGTTAGTGAACTGCGAAAAGACGGGAATCTATGTCGAAAACCTGAAAACGAAAATATCAACAAAGACCCTTCTATTATTTGCTCTCTTGGTTTACGTTTAGATAATTAGAATTTAACTATGCTAAATAAAAAACAATTCATATCGCTTATTTCTTCTGCTGATTTTAAAGAACTATTCATTTCAGAATTGGGATGGAATATGTTCCGTGGGTCTGCAGTACTGCCAACTATCGCGGTTGATGAGGTTGGATATAACTTCACTTCTATAGCCGAAAGAAATGGTTTCCAGATTATTACTTGCTCTGTTGACACCATTCCTACAAACAGCATTTGCAAGAAAATTGATACCAAACTCCGAAGACAGGCTAATGACTATATTGCAATTTACCAACTAAAAGACTCTGACCACCACCTATGGGTAGTGCCAGTAAAGTCTAACGAAAAACGAGATTTGGTTCTTGTTGAATATGAAAACGCTCAAAAAGCGGACTTACTATATTCTAAAATAGATGGTTTCTCTTTTGACCTTGGGGAAAGCACAACTATTGTTGACCTTAGGGCAAAGGTACAAGGTGCTTTTGCTGTCAATTCGGAAAAAATTACAAAGGATTTCTATTCGGGCTTTAGAAAAGAGCATTCCGCTTTCGTGAAATTTATTTCCGGTATTGATGACCATTTAAATGATAAGGATAACAAAAATAAGCAATGGTACACGTCAATTATGCTTAACAGATTGATGTTTTGCTACTTCATTCAAAAGAAAGGTTTTCTAAACCTCGACTTTGACTACTTGCGACACAAACTCGAATGGGTTAGCAAAGAAAAGGGTGAAAATAATTTCTTCTCTTCTTTTTATCGGGGCTTCCTGGTGCAACTTTTCCACGACGGACTGAACGCTCCTGTACATAATGCCAAGTTTGAACAAATATATGGTAAAATTCCATACCTCAACGGAGGTATGTTCGACACTCATTTCCTCGAAGAAAAGTATCCTGAAATAGAAATTAAGGACGAAGCTTTTATACGCCTATTTGACTTCTTCGACACTTGGAGATGGCACCTCGACACTCGAATAACGGCGTCGGGTAAGGATATTAACCCCGACGTTCTCGGATATATATTTGAACAATATATCAACGACCGCGCTCAAATGGGGGCATACTATACTAAAGAAGATATTACAGAATATATTGGCAGAAACTGCATTTTGCCCTTCCTTTTCGACAAAGTGGCAGAAAAGGAGAAAGCTACTTTTAAGCCTGACGGTTTTGTTTGGAGCACTTTAAAAAACAGCGGTGACAAATATATCTTTGACGCAGTAAAGAAGGGATATAGCCATTTGGGCGAGATACCCGAAAATATCAGCCGTGGCATAATAACTGATGCTATGCGTAAGGAGTACAGCGAAACGCCTGTTGGAGAACTGCCAGAATCTCATATTCCTTTGTCAGAACTGAGAAGCGAATGGAATAAACCGACCCCCGAAAAATGGGCTTTGCCTACAGAAATATGGCGTGAAACGATTGAAAGGCTCCAGCGCTGTGAAAGCATTATCGGCAAAATAAAAGGCGGTGAAATAAATTCTATCAATGATTTCATCACCTATAATCTCGACATTCGCTCATTCACTCTCGACTTGCTTTCTTCCGCCGACAATTCATTTATTAGGCATTTCTATGAGGCTCTGCAAGGTATTACGATTCTTGACCCAACTTGCGGATCAGGCGCATTCCTGTTTGCGGCTATGAATATCCTTGAACCGCTCTACGAAACTTGCATTGAGCACATGCAGGAAAACCCGACGCACTTCAAGAAAGAACTTTCAGAAATAAGCGACACGTACCAGTCAAACATCCAGTACTTTATCTTCAAATCTATCATCTTACGTAATCTTTACGGAGTTGACATCATGGTTGAGGCAACCGAAATTGCTAAATTGCGTCTGTTCCTGAAAATGGTTGCGGTTGTTGACGTTGACCGACGAAAGCCAAACCTTGGTCTGGATCCGCTGCCAGATATCGACTTCAATATCCGCTGTGGCAACACACTCGTAGGCTATGCCAACGAGGAACAGCTTCTTGAGACACTTCGTGTAAACAAAGAAAACAGCCTTTTCTTTGAAGATGAAATTGCACAGTTTAGGAAAAAAATTGAAGATGAGCTAAACACAATTTCCAAGACATACAACACATTCAAGTGTTTACAACTTGAACAAGAAATAAATCAAACTGAATTCAAAATAGCAAAAGCAGAATTACAAAAAAGATTGACAATTCTTAATGCTCTTTTGAATGAGCAATTATTCGACTCTGAACACCAAGAAATCACTGGAAATCGAGAGCAAATTTTTAATAAATGGCTTAAATCGCATCAACCTTTTCATTGGCTTGCGGAATTTTACCAAATAATAAAAGGAAACGGCGGCTTCGACGTAATTATAGGTAACCCTCCGTATGTAGAATACTCAAAAGTGCGTAATGACTACCAGATTTCTAATTATGAAACTGTAACGTGCGGAAACTTATATGCTTATGTAATAGAAAGATGCTTTGGCATTTCTAATAGTTCTGTCATAGGAATGATTATTCCTACCAGTTCTATTTCAACAGATAGGATGAAACCATTGCAACATATTTTGTTTTCTCATACAATATTTTATTCTACTTATGGATTTAGACCAGCCAAACTGTTTGATGGTGGTACAAGCGCAAATATACACCTTTCTATCTGCATACTAAATGACTATTCAAATAGTCATTTAGCAACTAATCATATAAAATGGAATGCTACATTCAGGAATGTTTTATTTCAATCAGCGTTATATTATACTGGTCCTGAAAACTCTTTAAATTCATTCTTTAACAAAACTATTCGTTCAAAGAACGAGATTCAAGACAAAATTTTGGTTAAACTAACCACTAAAGAACAAATAAGCAAATACTTATCCGTTTCTAAGCATAATGTTTACTATCGTTCAACTGGTGGGCTGCATTATCGTGTTGTAACTTTGTTCCCGACATATTCGAGAAAAGAAGCATTTTTTTCTTTTGAGAAAAATAATGATGAGATTATATTTTGTGCACTTGCATCTAACCTCTGGAATATGTTCTACTACTCAATGGCAAATTGTTTAGATGTATCAAAAAATGATATTCTATATTTCCCTATTGGAATAAAAGAGATGACAGATAAAACAAAACAAGATTTACATCAATTGTCTTTAATGTTGAATAATGACTTATTAAAAAATAGTCGTACTATTATAAGACATTATGAGAACATCGGAGATGTAGAATGTCCTAATGTATCTATGAGGTTGTCCAAGCCGATAATCGATGAAATTGATAAAGTTCTCGCGGGGCATTATGGATTTACAGATGAGGAACTTGACTTTATCATCAACTACGACATAAAATACCGCATGGGTGATGAATTAGGCAATGAGTAATGGATTATCTTGGCAATACTGAATTGATAAAGCTGCAGAAGACTGCATTTTTCGCACCAGGGAAGATATCCCCATCCTCGGTGCTTCCGTGCTATGACTGGGCGAATGAGATGGTGCGTCAGGGGCAATGCGTTATAAGCGGATTCAAATCTAAACTGGAACGTGACGTATGGAATTTCCTAATAAAAGGCAGTCAGCCGATAATACTTGTGCAGTCGCGGAAGCGACACAGCTCTGTACGAAAAGAACTGGAGGACCTAATCAAATCAGGACGGTTACTGATAGTATATCTTGACAAATGCGATGAGCGCAGCCCATACGCCTCCAAGCACCGCAACGAATATATCGCCACAATCGCCGATAAAATAATATTTGCATCAATAAATAGTCGTCCCTTAAGAATATCTTTTTCAGTTGCTATTCAGTAATTTAGTTTATAAAATTCTTTGATAAATCTGCAAGTTTTAGTACCTTTAGGTCAAGAAACTTGCAGATTTTATGATTAAAAAGACGAATAATATCCCATCTTTATTCAGTAGCCTGTCAGACATGCTTAATCAATCTCACCCACTTTACCAGTTAGCTGACAAAATAGATTGGGAAAAATTTGAAACAGCCTTTCAACCATTATATTGTCAGGACAATGGCCGTCCCGGCAAGCCAATCCGTTTAATGTGTGGTATGCTCATCCTAAAACACCTTCGTAATCTGTCAGATGAGTCATTGGTGGAACAATGGAGCGAAAATGCTTATTATCAGTATTTTTGTGGCATGCAAGAGTTCACTCCGTATGCCCCATGTGCCTCTTCAGAATTAGTCCATTTCCGCCAACGTATCGGTGAAGAGGGGGTTGAACTTATCTTTCAAGAAAGCATTCGTGTGAATAACGAGAATGATGATGACCACCATCATGATACAGCCTTTATTGATTCAACAGTTCAGGAAAAGAATATCACTTACCCCACAGATGCAAAGTTGCATAAAAAGATTGTGAAGAAAGTTCTTGGCCTCGTGAAAAAACTGGGGCTTCCTCTGCGTCAAAGCTACACCTTTGTGCTGAAGCAAATCTATCGTGACCAGCGTTTCCGGAATCACCCCAAAAACAGGAAAAAAGCCCTTAGGGCAGACAGGCGTTTACGTACAATAGCCGGAAGATTAGTCAGGGAGTTGAAGCGTAATCTTAAAGAGAATCACAACTACGACAAATTGCTTGAACTCTTTGAGACCATTCTTTCTCAAAGACGTAATAGCCGAAAAAAGATATATTCCATTCATGAACCTGAAGTACAATGTATCAGCAAGGGTAAAGAACATAAGAAATACGAATTTGGCAATAAGGTATCCATAATACGTTCTGTTACAGGCATTATTCTAGGTGCTATGTCCTTCCGCAATGAATATGACGGTCATACCATCGAGTCTTCCTTAGAACAGGTAGAACGATTAACCGGGCGAAAAATCAAACTGTTGGCAGGAGACAGAGGATACAGAGGCAAAAAGGAAATTAACGGGACAAAGATTATGATTCCCGACGTACCTAAGAAATCAGACAGCCGATATCAGAGGTTGAAAAAACACATGCTTTTCTGCAAGCGTGCAGGCATAGAACCGACAATAGGTCACTTAAAGTCAGATTACCGTTTGGGCCGCAACTTTTATAAGGGTGTGGTAGGAGATGCTGTGAACGTACTTCTCTCGGCAGCAGCATATAACTTCAAAAGAGCTATGAAAGCTCTTTTGGGCATGCTTCAAAAAATATGCGAAATACTGTGTTTAAACAATATCTCGCAAAAAATGGGCTTTTTAAGGGACGACTAAATAAGGATAGTTCCCTATTCCCGATATACGAAAAATATAAGTCAAAATCAGCCATAATCGCAGAAATAATGCACTCCCAAACTGAACCCGCCGGCGGGAATAAAATGCAAATTTTTCCCTGAAGGGGAAAGTAATCATCAGCCTGGGGCAGTGCCCCAGGTAAAATGCAAAAAAATTTTAGCGCTCTGAAAGAGCAGGATTTAACCGTTGCTCCTACAGAGCGTTTTCATGTGTGTTGCGCACCTGGAGCGCTGCCCCAGGCTGGTGAACCGTTGGGCTTCCTGCCCGCAAACGGCATAATTGTTTTAACGGCTCATATCGCGGACACTCTGCAGAGTGTCCCTACTGCGGCATGGGTGTAAAAAACTGATAATCCGTTAACTGTGGGACGAAATGTATTTCGTCCGCCCACGCGGGAATATCCGCAAAAACGGCACATTTTCGGACGCTTGCGGAAATAAAAAAGAGACTGCCTAAAATTCATTAGACAGTCTCTCTCATTTTGGATAAAGCGAATTATTTCAATTTTTCAAGAATGTTTTGCGGAACGCCTGCCTTGTTAACGAGGATACTCATTGTCTTTGCAAGGAAGTATGGTTCTGAAACATAGAAGAATCCTTTATAAACATGGTCTGAATCCCATGAATTCTTCACCTTATAATACTTGTTACCTTTCTGGTCAACTGCCTTTCCAACGATCACCATACCGTGGTCGTCAGTTGTCTCATAATTGTCAAACATTTCCTGTCTTGACTCTTGAGTAACTGTAATTTCCTCTACCGGACCAGTGAAGTCGTACGCCTTGCCTTCCTTCTCTGAATCTTTCAATTTCACCCACTTTGACAATTCAGTACCTTCTTTTGCCTTTTCCAAATCCATTTTTGGCATCAGGGCAACACCGTCATACCACTTGAAGCCCTTTTCGCTAACGTCAGCAGCCCATAGAACTGTAAAACCGTTATCGAGAGCGTTATCAACGATAGCCTTCATTTCTTCAAGCGGAACATTATAATATTGACCGTTCAACCAGTTATCAGGCACTTCAAGAACGAAAGGCTTGTAAAATTCGTGGTGAGTAAAAGAAGAAACTGGCAAATAGTTATCCATATCAAGTCCAAGATACTTTGCAAAAGTTTGCGGTGTATATTCAACTCCATTATATGTAAACTTTTCCGGCTCCTCTCCAAGGTAAGCATCTACGATGCCTTGGTAACCTCTAAACCACGCCTTTGACAATTTCTTATTTGGATTCTTAACAATTTCATTCAAATATGCTGTCAAAACGGCTGCAAGTTCACCATGGTCATGCTTTGGCTCGCCATATTGCAAACCGCTATAAACGCTGTCAGGAACAATACCATACTTGTTCCATACGTATGGAATATCCAAAAGACCGCCACCTTCTGCAAAATGAGTGTCGCCGTAATATCTTACAAACTTTTTAGCCTTATCAAGATAGCAGTGACGAACGATGAACATTTCTGAAAGGTCGAACTCGCCCTTACCTGCTTTCAGCAACTCATCTTCAAGGAAAGAAAGACCTGAAAAACTCCAGCATGTTCCAGACTTGTTCTGATCCTTAACAGAGGTAGTCTGGTTAACCTTAACGTCTGTAAATACAAACGATGTGTCATTTTGCTCTGCTTTTTTCTTCTTTGCCTCAACGTTCATACAAGAGAACACGAGGCAACCTGCCAATAATATTTTTAAACTATTCTTCATATCAATTTTTAATATTCATCCCAAGATTTTATTTCTATATCATCAATTGTGTATTTGCTTATTGCATCGATAAATGCAGAAGCAAGCCTTGCATTAGTAAGCAAAGGAATATTCAAGTCAATTGAAGCACGACGAATCTTATATCCATTGCTCAACTCTTGAGTTGTCAAGTTCTTAGGAATATTTACTACAAGGTCTATTTCCTTATTGTGCAACATATCCAAAGCCTGTGGCTGCTGACCTTCCTCGCTTGGCCAGAACACGCGGATAGCAGGCACATTATTTTCCACCAAATATTTATATGTACCGCCTGTTGCGTATAATTTATAGCCTTTCTTGTATAATGCCATCGCTGCATCAAGCATATCTGCCTTTTGCTTTGCTGAACCTGTACTCAAAAGAACTGACTTCTTCGGAATCTTGTAGCCAACAGAAAGCATTGACTTCAAAATTGCTTCAGAAGTATCGTCACCGATACATCCAACCTCACCTGTTGAAGACATGTCAACGCCAAGAACCGGGTCTGCACCCTGCAAGCGTGAGAATGAGAATTGAGATGCCTTGATACCTACGTAATCCAAGTCGAAAGCACTCTTGCTTGGCTTTTCTACAGGAATGCCAAGCATTACCTTAGTTGCCAACTCAATGAAGTTCAATTTCAGAACTTTTGAAACAAATGGGAAACTACGGGATGCACGCAAGTTACATTCAATAACCTTGATATCGTTATTCTTTGCAAGATACTGAATATTGAAAGGACCTGAGATATTCAACGCCTTTGCAATCTGACTTGAAATCTTCTTGATTCTGCGAACTGTCTCAACATACAATTTTTGTGGAGGGAACTGGATTGTTGCATCACCAGAGTGAACACCCGCAAACTCTATATGCTCAGATATTGCGTAAACCTTTATTTCACCATTTTGTGCAACGGCATCCATTTCAATCTCCTTCGCATGCTCGATAAACTCTGTTACAACAACCGGGTGCTGCTTAGATACGTTTGCAGCAAGTTTAAGGAAGCGCTCAAGTTCATCATCATTAGAGCAAACGTTCATAGCCGCGCCTGACAATACGTATGACGGTCTGACTAAAACAGGATAACCAACCTCTTCAACAAATTCGTGGATGTCTGTCATTGATGTCAACTCTCTCCATCTTGGCTGGTCAATGCCCAACTGGTCAAGCATTGAAGAGAATTTGTGACGGTCCTCAGCATTGTCAATGCTCTTTGCTGATGTTCCGAGAATATTTACACCTGCATCGTCAAGACGTGTTGCAAGGTTATTAGGAATCTGACCGCCTGTTGAAAGGATAACTCCGTGAGGTGTTTCCAAATCAACAATATCCATAACTCTTTCGTAAGTCAACTCATCAAAGTAAAGACGGTCGCACATATCATAGTCGGTTGACACAGTCTCAGGGTTATAGTTAATCATAACCGAACGCCAACCCTCCTTAGCAACAGTCATCAAAGCATTAACGCTACACCAGTCAAACTCAACAGAACTACCGATTCTGTATGCACCAGAACCAAGAACGACAACAGACTTTCCATCATTTTCATAATTAATGTCATGCTCTGTTCCGTTATATGTCATATACAGATAGTTTGTCTGAGCCGGATATTCAGCAGCAAGAGTATCTATCTGCTTAACAACCGGCAAGATACCGAGGTCCTTACGAATATTGCGCACTGCAATATTTGCCTGTTCCGCATTGCCCATATTACCCTTTAGGACTGCTCTTGCAATCTGGAAGTCAGAGAATCCCTGCTCCTTAGCCAATCTCAACAAATCTGCCGGCAATTTATCCAATTCTGAATAAGCCTCAAGATCCTGTGCTGTCTGATAAATGTTGTAAAGCCTTTCAAGGAACCAACGGTCGATTTTTGTCAATTCATAGATTTTGTCAATATCGTAACCCCTCTTAAACGCAGTTTCAATAACGAAAATACGCTTGTCAGTAGGCTCCATTAAAGCCTTATCAATATCTGGAACTTTTAATTCCTTGTTCTCAATAAAGCCGTGCATTCCTTGACCAATCATACGGAGACCCTTTTGGATTGATTCTTCAAATGTACGACCTATAGCCATAACCTCTCCTACAGACTTCATTGAGGAACCGATTTCTTTCTTAACTCCATGGAATTTACCAAGGTCCCATCTTGGGATCTTACAAACAACGTAGTCAATAGCCGGTTCAAAGAATGCTGAAGTAACTTTTGTAACCGTATTCTTCAAATCAAATAGACCATAACCCAATCCCAATTTGGCAGCAATGAATGCCAAAGGATAACCAGTTGCTTTTGATGCCAATGCAGAACTGCGGCTCAAGCGGGCATTAACCTCGATAACGCGGTAATCCATAGACATCGGGTCGTAAGCATATTGAACGTTACATTCACCAACGATACCAATATGGCGGATAATCTTGATAGCCAACTTTCTCAGCATCTGGCTGTCGTCGTTCGACAAAGTCTGTGTAGGCGCAACAACGATACTTTCACCTGTGTGGATACCAAGCGGGTCAAAATTCTCCATATTACATACTGTAATACAGTTGTCGAAGCGGTCACGAACAACTTCGTACTCGATTTCCTTCCAACCCTTCAATGATTTTTCTACCAATACTTGCGGAGAGAAAGACAATGACTTCTCTGTTAGAGAAACCAACTGCTCACGGTTATCGCAGAAACCACTGCCAAGACCACCAAGGGCGTATGCAGCACGAACAATTACCGGATATCCCAATTCTTCAGCAGCACGGATAGCATCCTCAACGCTTGATACAGCCTCGCTTTTAATTGTCTTTACTTCAATTTCATCCAATTTTTTGACAAATAACTCACGATCCTCTGTATCCATAATGGCTTGAACCGGAGTTCCAAGAACTTGAACGTTATATTTTTCGAGAACCCCTGACTGGTAAAGCTCAACACCACAGTTTAAAGCAGTCTGACCGCCAAAAGCAAGAAGGATGCCTTGAGGTCTTTCTTTTTCCAAGACTTTTTCTACAAAAAAAGGTGTTACCGGAAGAAAATAAATCTTATCGGCAATACCTTCAGAGGTCTGAACAGTTGCAATATTAGGATTAATCAATATGGTTTGAATACCTTCCTCCTTCAAAGCCTTCAAAGCCTGAGAGCCGGAATAATCAAATTCTCCCGCTTCACCAATTTTCAAAGCGCCGGAGCCAAGTAATAAGACTTTTTTAATTTCTGCTTTTTCCATATTATTCAATATTACAACATATTCACAAAATCATCAAAAATAAAATCAGTATCAAGCGGACCGCTGCTTGCTTCCGGGTGGAACTGTGCTGAAAAGAACGGTTTTGTCTTATGGCGAACACCCTCGTTGGTTCCATCATTCATATTGACGAACAAAGGCTCCCAATCTGCAGGCAATGTTTCGTTATCAACAGCAAAGCCATGGTTCTGAGATGTTATGTAGCATTGCGTCGTTCCAACCTTTCTTACAGGCTGATTGTGACTTCTATGACCGTATTTCAACTTAAACGTCTTTGCTCCTGCTGCCTTAGCAAGCAATTGGTTACCCATGCAGATACCACAAATTGGCTTGCCTATTTCTATCGCTTTACGGATGTTTGCAACTGTTGCTCCAACCATATCTGGGTCGCCTGGTCCATTTGAAATAAATAGTCCATCATAGTCAATTCCTGTGAAATCATAATCCCATGGAACTCTGACAACCTTTACATTGCGTCGCATTAGCGACCTGACAATATTATTCTTAACGCCACAATCAATAAGGACAACCGTCTTGTCTCCACTGCCATATTCAATAACCTCCTTGCAACTAACTGCCTCTACAAGGTTTTCCTTGTTTGGGTCATAGAACTCAACATCTTCACAGCCTTCAACGATAACTTTTCCAAGCATAGAGCCTTTCTCTCTCAATCGCTTTGTCAACGCTCTGGTGTCAATACCATAAATTCCGACTACACCCTCGCTCTCAAGCCAATCTGAAAGGCTCATCTCCGCAAGCCAGTGGCTGTAATTCCATGAATAATCCTGGCAAATAATCGCCTCACAATGGATTCGACTACTTTCCATAAAATTTTCAATGCCATTTTCCTTTACCAACGGGGGAACTCCATAATTACCTAATAGAGGATAGGTCGTCACTAAGATTTGACCCTTGTAGGAAGGGTCGGTAAGACTTTCAGAATATCCGGTCATTGCCGTACTGAACACCACTTCTCCGGAACAAGACTTCTTGCTGCCGAACGATTTACCTTCGTAAACGGTTCCGTCTTCCAATATCAAGACGGCTTTTGTTGTCTTTCTCATATAATAAATTAGGAATTTGCTAAACAAACCTGGTTCGCAAGACTACCATCGAGAAAACCATACAAAGTTAAGGCTTTTCAGCGAATTTTCTACTATCATTAAGATTTTTTCAAGAAATTATTTCACCGAAATGAACCTTTGGCTGAAATGCCAAACTTTTTTTGAAAAGTTATAAAAAAAAGACACACCTATAAGATGTGCCTTTTTCATAGAATGTACTTTTCAATTCGTTACTCAGCAGCTGCTTCTGTAGCCTCAGCACCTTCAGCGTTTTCAGATGCTTCTGCTTGCTTTGCTGCTTCTGCTGCTGCAAGTTCAGCCTTTTTCTTAGCAACCAACTCAGCCTTTGCTGCGTTCTTTGCTTTTTCTTCTTCAAGACGTTGGCTTTCTGCAGCCTTCTTGCTGTCTGCCAATTTTGCCTTTGCAGCATTTACTGCCGCATCCTTTGTCTGCTTCCAAGCTGCAAAACGGCGTTCTGCTTCTTCTTGTGTGAAAGCACCTTTCTTAACACCGCCAAGAAGGTGTTTCATCATCAATACGCCTTCGTTTGACAAAAGACGACGAACTGTGTCTGTTGGTTCTGCACCTGTCATCACCCAATACAAAGCTCTTTCGAAATTTAAATCTATTGTAGCAGGATTAGTGTTCGGATTATAAGAACCTATCCTTTCAATAAATTTACCATCACGTGGTGCCCTGCTATCTGCGATAACAATTGGATAAAACGCGTAACCTTTGCGGCCGTGGCGTTGTAATCTGATTTTTGTTGCCATTTAAATTAAATTTTGTATAAGTTTGACGGGTGCAAAGGTACGTCTTTTCTTTGTATTAGCAAAACACATTCAATAAAATATTCATAATTATCAAAAAAAGTTACCAATATTTTATCTGACTATTTGTTTTTTCACTTTGTAACACTCATCAATCTTATTGAACCATTTTATCAATAAAAATGACTTTTTAATGAACAAAATCAGACAAACTGTGTTTTTACTATACTGACAATAAGAATTGTAAGGAGAATAAGTTTATGAAAAAAGCATTATTTTTTGCCGTCGCTATATTTGCTTTAACAAGTTGCGGCAACTCTACTCAGAAAAACGACGAAACAACAGTCGCTAACGATTCGACTGCAGTTGTTGAAGAAGTTAGTTTTTTTGGTGAATATGAAGGGACTTTACCTGCCGCTGACTGCGAAGGTATCAAAACTACACTAACCGTTAACAGAGACTCTACTTACACTTTGAAAAGCGAGTACATCGGCATTAAAGACGGTACATTTGAAACAAGTGGCGTATATAAAATGCCTAACGACTCTCTTCTTGAATTGATCACACCTTCTTCTGGCGAAAAGACTTACTACAGAATCATCGACAATGAGAAAGTAATGCTTTCTGACGAAAAAGGAACTGTTAACGATGGCGAACTTGCCGAATACTACATCCTTTCTAAAAAATAGGAAGCCATACATAATTTACAAACAATAACTAATTTCTCTTATTCCTATTTTTAAAGAGGGCGACCCAAAAGCCATAAGGCTTTGAGGTTGCCCCTCTTTAGGTGTTCATGCGTAAGCGGTCTATTTCGGGAATTACCGATACAAACACCTGATTCAAAATATATTAAAGTACATCAAATGTAGGGACATTTTGAAAAAAAGTCCGCGTTTGCAATATCGAAAACAATTAAATTTCGGGCTGAAAGACCAACGATTCACCAGCCTGGGATAACGCCACAGGTATGTATTAGCCTAAGAAAAAGCGCTCTTTAGGAGCAAAGGGTTTTATTGATTGTTCGGATAGTATTTATAAGTGTGCGTGGCGAGGGTACGTTATAATTGATAAAAAGTAACGACGCAGTTTGCAATTATAACACACCGCTTTTCTTATATAATAACCTTTTCACCACACGACAGATATTCAATTGCGTCTCCCATAACAGACTTTAGCATCTCATATTGAGGAACTCCGGTGCAATGCATCGTATAATATTTACAGCCAAAACCGAGCAACTCTTTCGCCAAATCTCTGATAAATTTCTGCTCTGAACCTATGTCCAATCCGCTTTTGACCAAATGCATGCCGGCAAAGACGTGCGTCACTCTACTTCCTGCCACTTCTTCAGCCCTTCGGATAATATTAACGATTCCACTATGCGCACAACCGGCAAAGAGAACAACCTTATCCCCTTCCCTGACTATAAGATTCTGCTCATGGCAGAAATCATCATTGACACTTCCGTCACCAGAAAAGAGAAGCCTGTTTCCTATCGGGCAAAAAGAAGCACCACCTACGCCTGCAAACAATGTCATACCATCACCTATCAGCATCTCATCTTGGCAGGAAACAATGCGGGAATTACCCTTCAGAGAAACATCAAGACCAATATATTTCAACCCTTCATCACGCAAAGAGAAATGCGGTTCGAAGGCGTGATTATTAACGTAAACTTTTGCTGACGAATTTTGCTCAAGGAAAACGCCCAAACCTCCGCCATGGTCATAATGTCCATGAGATAAAACTGCAACCCAAACCTGTGACAAGTCAACACCAAGGGAAACCGCATTATCATAAAACAAACGATCCTGCCCCATATCAAACAAAACACTACGCCCATCATCCAAACGGATAAACAGACTCAACCCATGCTCAACAGCCAACCCGCAACGGCTCGTATTCTCAACCAAAGAAACAATTTCCATAAATCACCTTATATTATCAAAACACAAAGTTAACAAAACCAATACATATTCCAACCGCATAACACAGACATAAAGCCCCAACTTGCCCAACAAGTGTTTTCTTTATACTTTTGCAACATGATAACAGTATTAGCAAAATTTTTATATGTAGCGGCGGGGAGTTGCCTCGGGGGTGTATGCCGCTATGCCGTCAGTCGTTGGTTTCAAGAAAATACAACGTCTACTTTCCCGTGGGGAACTTTTGTAGTTAATATCGTTGGCTGCCTTATTATAGGACTGATATACGGCATACTCGACCGTGGTTTCAATATGTCGGAAGGACTTAAACTATTCCTAACAGTTGGCTTCTGCGGTGGTTTTACAACCTTTTCAACCTTTATGCACGAAAACTACCTATTAATGAGCCCAAGCGGTTTTGGATGGGTTATTCTTTACGCAGTTTCAAGTCTTGCAGTCGGCCTTGCCATGGTTTACGGAGGATACTACCTTTCTAAAATTTTTATCTGACAAGCACTGCGGACCTCATATAGCAATAACGCATTTCCCACTGCTTTTTTTCTGGCGTATCAATAGGATCATATTCACTAATAATGCAACTCGTGAACAGGTCATCTGCAATAGCAAGAATAACGTCAGCAAGTTCGAGAGTATCTTCTAACTTTTTGCCTTGACGGCAAAAAATGTTGCGCTCTTTCAAATGCTCATATCCATAAATCGCACCCATAATATTACCACATACAGAACCCGTTGAATCACTGTCACCACTATGATTAACAGAAGCGATTATTGCATCCTCAACGCTATCAAGGTGACGGATTGCACATTACAAGGCTATAGCGAGCGTTTCCTCCGCAACCCAACCTTCACCGAGTGATTCTATTGCTTTATCATATAAGATATCACAATTCGCCAACCGCATTGCCTTTACGGTCAACTCCCTTAAATATTGTCTTTCGTAATAAAAGCGTCCTTTATAAACTTTATCAACGACGTCAAGAGACTCAGCAATAACATCTTCTATATTTTCCATCACCTGTCCCAACGTCATTGGTACAATCTTATAGATAATCAAAGTTAGCAAAGCCGCTGGCAAAATCCTTTATATTCCGCGTGGGCGGACACATTTGCAATATACCCCCACAAGTAATTGATTTACGGCATATTAAATATAGTAACACTCTAAAAGAGTGTACGCAAAACGTGCCGTTAAAACATTTGTGCCATTCACGGGCTGAAAGCCCAACGATTCACCAGCCTGGGGCAACGCCCCAGGTGTGCTTCAACCCACTAAAAGCGCTCTGTAGGAGCAAGGAATAAAAAATTCACCCGCCCCCTGCGTGGGTATTAAAACATCCAACAATATATATACTATCTACTTACCAGTCTCTGTAACAAGTTTCTTTGCAAGTTCAGGATAATCTGTTGTAATAAAATCCACCCCGTTTTCAATAGCGAATTTCATATTCTCCTCACTGTTAACGGTCCAGATATTCACCTTCAAGCCAAGGTTATGAGCTTCCTTAATCCATTCTGGATGCTTCTTCAATGCACCAACAGAATAGTCTATTCCTGCAAAACCTTCCTTCTTAATTCTATCTGGAGCCAAATCGCCTTCCAAATAATAGATATCCGCTTCTGGAAGTACCTTCTTCAGCGTCTGACAAACATTTAACGAAAAAGAGATATAATCAACCCTATCCATAAGATTATGCTTCTTGACAGACTCCACAATCTTACTTACAGCAATATTCTCCTTTTCGACAGTTGCCAAACTCTTAATCTCAAGAATAAACTTAATTTTAGTAGTGTTTGCCATTGCTGACAAAAACTCATCTAAAGAAGGAATATGCTCACCGTTAACCAGTTTGAGTTTCTTTACAGAATCATAATCGCTATTTTGAATATTAACACCCTGGAAAACATTGTCGTGATTAAGAACAATAACCCCGTCACTCGTCATCATAACGTCGAACTCTGAGCCAAAAGCTCCGACAGAATCAGCCTTTGCAAAACTTGCCAAAGAGTTTTGAGCAGAGCCGTCAGCCTTCCAATATCCCCTATGGGCAATAACTTTAACCCGAGCAAACATACTTGCACTAACCAGCACAAATAGAGCCAATAAAAAATTCTTTTTCATACGTAAATATTAAGCGTCCCACTTGTGTTGTAGGACAGGTTTATACT
>UQLZ01000017.1 GCA_900541935.1 uncultured Prevotellaceae bacterium
TAGAGCAA
This sequence comes from uncultured Prevotellaceae bacterium, assembly GCA_900541935.1. Taxonomy (GTDB): domain Bacteria; phylum Bacteroidota; class Bacteroidia; order Bacteroidales; family Muribaculaceae; genus Limisoma. The sequence continues at coordinate 9 of UQLZ01000017.1, forward strand.
CAGACTCATAATCTGGAGGTCCCTGGTTCAAGCCCAGGCTGGTCCACTTTAATAATCAAGCACTTACAGAGTTTCTGTAGGTGCTTTTTCTTTTACAGGTGACCTTCAGGTGACCTTTTTGAAGCGAAACTCTGCAAGAGTGACCTTTTGAAATTGCATGGGATTGCAGAGAATTTTTATAGATTTTTATTCTATGGTGAACTTGACACTGCGGAATGTGATGCACATTTTAGGCTGAAATAGGATTTCCCACTAAGCATATTTGTAAGTCGTTGAAAACATCTTTGGTATGGGAATGGCCAATCTGCAAGCTTTCCAGTCTGTCCGTTTTCATTCGTATATTCCATTTTGGTAGTCGCGCAAATATTGCGTAAAAGTCTTTCCAGTTTCACGTTTAAAGAAACGCATCAGATGACTCGGGTCGGAGAAATGAAACTCTTCGGCCAGCTGGTTCACGTTTCGGTTAGCAAACAGTAACTCATTCTTCAATTCTTCCAACAGACGCTGCTTGAGCAGATGATTGGCAGATACACCGAATTGACTCATCACGGAACTGTTTAACGTAATACGGCTCACACGGAGCATATCCGCATATTCCTGCACCCGCTGTTTCGTACGGATATTCTTTTCCAGCAAGTCCTTAAACTGGAATGCGTAATTGTTTTTAGGTACATCAATCGGTAAATGATAAGTGGCGGCATACGCCCGGTTGATAATAACCAATAAGTAGTAAAGCACAGATACAATGAGATTATAAGTATCGGCAACAGGATGCAGAAGCTCCTGCTTTATGATTCCTAAAAGACGAATATACTCCGCCATGCTTTCCGGCGAAGTAAACAGATAGGGAGGCGTGTCGGTCTGATAATAATACAGCAAGCGATACACAAAAAACTTGTCCGCTAAGAATGTGCGCATAAAATCCTCGCGGAATATAAGAAAAGAGTAATATAGTTCTGCTTCATCCACGTGCCATTCCTGCTGCTGATGCGGCGAGAGGAGTAATACCATATTGGCATGCAATTCAAATTTGCGGAAATTCAGCAGCAGATACCCATTGGCCTTACGAAAAAAATAGAAGCTAAAAAAATCTGTTTTAAACACCGGGTTTTCCGTCAGGACACCACATACATCGCTACTGTAGCCTGAGTTGATATAAAAGTCCACACCACAGCGTGTCTTGCTAAATGGAACGCTGACCAGACGTTCAGGATTGACGATTTTATCCATAGATTTCGTTTTTGGGGGCAAATATACTATTTTTTATTTATCAAAATGGCATATATTCCTGTTTTTAAGGCATAATGCATCCGATTTTTTTTACCGAACTTTGCGGCTATAATCAATACAATAAATTATGATGGAAGAAAAAGTAACAATTCGATTGATCCGTAATGCAACATTGCGAATCCATTATGCTGGAAAAGAGATACTTGTTGACCCCATGCTTGCCGGAAAAGGCACTTTACAGTCGGCTCTAGGTGTGTATAAGACCCCAAGAGTACACCTCACGATGCCGATGAATGAAATTGCGGACGGTCTGGATATGGTATTGTTGACACACAACCATATTGACCATTACGACCCGACAGTGAAACAGCATTTAGCGAAGAACATCCTGTTCCTGACACAACCGCAAGATAAAGAGAGTATTACACAGGATGGTTTTACAAATGTAGAAAGCATTGAAAAAGATAAAGCTATTGGAAATTTAACCATTCATCGCATCCAAGGACACCATGGCTTCGGAAAGATTGGAGAAATGATGGGGCCGGTATCAGGCTATGTACTTACTGCACACAGTTTCCCTACTATTTATATAATGAGTGACTGTAAATGGGAAGACTGTATCCGTCAGGCCATTGAACAATTTTCTCCAGATTACATCATAGTGAACAGTGGAGGTGCAATTTTTCCTGAATTTTCTCAAACAGAAGGTTCTATCATTCCAGATGAGCAAGAAGTTATGACAATGCTCGATGAACTTCCCGCCCACATCAAACTAATAGCAGTCCACATGGAAGCTACCGATCATGGGCAGACTACACGCGCAATTCTGCGTAACGAAGCCATGCATCACAAAATAGAAATGAGTCGCCTGATTATTCCAGAAGATGGAGAAACAATAATATTATGAGCGACTTCTCTGATTGGGAAACAGCCTGAAAAGAGGGTTACGAACGGATTGTTATAGGAACGGAAACAGGCAAAAGGAAAGGGAAAGTAGATGCCAATCCTGAATGAGTACGTCATATTGTAGAACAGGCGAAAAGAAATCACATTTTGGTATTTATGAAAGAAAACCTTTTGCCTATAATGGGAGAATACCGAATGATTCAAGAACTACCAAAACAATTTATAGAAAGAATATGGAAAAGGAAATAATCAGAGAAATAGATGTACAGAATGTCATGACTAAATCCTCGTTACCAGTAGGGGGCTTCTCTGTCAATCCTTATGTAGGTTGTCCTCATGCTTGTAAGTACTGCTATGCTTCATTCATGAAACGTTTTACAGGGCATACAGAGCCTTGGGGTACGTTTCTGGACGTAAAGCACTGGAAACCTATTGATAATCCGCATAAATATGATGGACAACGGATTGTTATCGGTTCAGTAACAGACGGATACCATCCGTATGAAGAAGATTTTTGCAGAACCCGTAAACTGCTGGAAGAGTTAAAAGGCACTAATGCTGAAATCATGATTTGTACTAAGTCAGATTTGGTTTTGCGTGATATTGATTTACTTAAAGGCTTTCAGAAAGTGACAGTATCTTGGTCAGTTAACACACTCGATGAACAATTCAGATGTGATATGGATCGTGCCGTAAGCATTGAGCGAAGACTTAAAGCCATGAAACAGATTTATAATGCAGGCATACGCACCGTGTGTTTTATTTCACCGATTTTTCCAGGAATTACAGATGTGAAAGCTATCGTTAATAGGGTAAAAGATTATGCAGATTTGATATGGCTGGAAAATCTGAATCTTCGTGGACAATTTAAGAGAGACATCATGGGGTATATACGGGAAAAGCATCCGGAGCTTGTAGCCTTGTATGATGATATCTACAACAAAAAACGAAAAGATTACTGGCAGGTCTTGGAACAGGAAGTAGCTGCGTTTGCTCAAGCGGAAGGTTATCCTTATCGTATAAACGATTTACCATACGGGCGTTCTCAAAAAGGGAAACCTGTTATAGTAAACTATTTCTATCATGAAAAAATTAGGCTAAAAAAATAGGATTATTTGATTGATTTGATAATGACTTTTATCGCTGAAAATCAACCATATAAGAAAATAACGGTACAACTATCCGTTAAGGGAAAAGAGGAAGTGAAAAAGTTGCTTTGAGGGAGTAAAAGGATTAGAAAAGGCGTGTGTTTTGGGTGAAAGATTTAACTAAATCTTAACAGTTAATAAGTATTTTTATTATTTAGAGATAACGGTTCGGAATGAGGTCAAAATTGCAAAAGACTTATCAAGGAATTGCTTACCACTGCTGAAAATCAATGCTATGTCCGATTCATGGAACAAGCGAGGTACAAAAGAGGCAATTATATTATGTCAAATGTATATTGCCCAATACATATAAACAAAAATGCCACCTTCAAATAACTCATAATTTGAAAGTGGCATTATTTTTATATCAAAGAAATTATGACGTGTTTAGTGAACGCTCATCTTAGAAAACACGTTAATAATTATCACTCCAGCTATGATTAGTACTAATCCGATTAGGGCGGGTAGATCTGGTGTTTGTTTGAAAGCTATCGCTCCTATGATTGCTATTAAAACAATACCAACCGCAGCCCAAATAGCGTAAGCTATTCCAACAGGGATAGTCTTCAAAGATAAGCTGAGTAAACAAAAAGCTGTTGCATATGCCAAAACAGTTACAATAGCAGGTACAGGCTTCGTGAATTGTTCTGATAATTTTAATGTAGTGGTGCCAAGTGCTTCGGCGAGGATGGCACAGATGAGAAATGTGTAACTTTTTATCATATCGAGATTCTATTATGATTTCATGGTGCAAAATTAGCCTAAATTTTTATCAACACCGAGAAAATATCATTCCAACAATGGTACTTTTCGATACAAAATACTCTTTTTGCGAGATTTGTTTTGTATATTTGCAAGCAAAATATTAATTATTTAAGATTCGAATGAAATATCAATTACGAAAAGGTGATACGGCATTTGCGATTGGACAAACAAATTTTAGTGAAAGCAAGGGAAGTCTTATAGATACAAATGGCTGTATAGCATTGTCGGTTATTTCTGGATATGCGATAGCTACTATCAATTTCAAAAAAAATATCCTTCGCAAGGGAGATTTTATTTTGCTATTTTACGACAGTAGTTTTTCAATAGATAAAATATCCGCTTCTTTTTTAGTCCAATATTTCTCATTATCATATCCATTATTAGAGGAAGTTATTTATAAACCCCTTTCCACACAATTCTGGGAGGCACTGTATTCTACACCAATATTACATCCATCTCATGACTTTGAGCATCTATTGAGCGGCTGGTGGCAACTTATGAAATGGACAATAACAAATGAAAGTCCGATGCAGAAAGAGCTTGTAGCGAATAGCGTCCGAAACTTGTATATTGTAATAGATTCTGCATTAAACCAAAGCGGCATGAGTGTGTTTCACAACAAATGCAGCCATTCAAGGATGCTTATAAATCGCTTTTTTAAACTACTTTCTATTCATTGTCACGAAACCCGCGATGTGAAATTCTATGCAGAGCAACTTTCCATAACGCCTACCTATCTTTACAAAATTGTTCGGAAATATATGTCTCAGTCACCGAAAGAATTAATAGACAAACAAGCCATTTCAGAAATCAAGAGTCTGTTAATAAACTCGGATATGCCTATAAAGTCTATCGCATCTACATTGCATTTTGAAGACGTTTCCTATTTGTGCCGTTATTTTCGTAGATTGACGGGAATACCTCCGTTAGAGTATCGTGAAAATAACAAGGAATGATATAACCTATAATAATGTTTTTACTGATATTGCCTTATTACATAGTAAATCCTCGCCCTCTATCAATCTTCCAGTCATACCGACCTTCCGCGACATCGCCAACCTCATTGAGTGTGTGGCGATGTTTTGTTTCGTCAAAAGGCTGTTGGCTTTCCGCATTATGACAGACCACGCACCTACCGCAACTATTATCATGGACTTATGAAGCGTCTCGACATACCTCGACTGACACGGACTGCGCCACAGCTTTGCAACACGCTGCATTGAAAGCAACTGTGACTACAAGACAGTAAGTGTATTGCTCGGTCATGCCAACATTAGAACAACCCTTAATCTCTATGTTCACCCGAATATGGGGCAGAAGAAAAAGTGCATCACCAGGATGTTCAAGTCTCTTGGGAAATAGGGAAGAAAAGTAGCATAGGCTATAAAAGGCAAAAGGATGAGGTGACTCCACATCACCCCATCCTCAGCTTACTTGTCTATGTATGATGCGACAAGATAAACAATCGAAATGCTTGTATAAAGGAAACACGGCAAAAAAATCCAAAGCAAAGCCTTTACCCAACCATTTGACAACCACACACCTTCATTCCTTGACATCATATTAGACATCTCATAGAAATGTCGAGTGAGGATTTCTTTGTTCTCCTTTCGGTGGTCTTCAAGAAGTTTGGACTCGTTTTCAATGAGTTTCTTCCTGTTGTTGATTGCCTGTTCCATGTCGGCATCATCAACTTTAGCCTTGAATTTTATATCTCTCACTTTTGCAATAAAGCTATCAATGGCTTTTGTAACAGCGTCCGCTTTATCGGTGACTTTATTCAAGTTTTCCTTGGCTTCCTGCAAAGAACCAGTTGCCGTTTCAAGACTTGATTTTGCCAAAGTCAAGCTATTGCCAGCATCCTTGTAGGCTTGAAGCTGTTGGTCAAACTTGTCCGAAGCCTTGTCCGTTTCGATATTCTTGTCAATCGTATTCTCGAAAGATCCGAAATCCATATCCGAGATTTTGCTTTTACCTATCGGCATAGTATCAATGTTGTTGGTTGAACATTCGGTTATCTGCCATATCCTTGCTTCTTGCGAGGTCTGCACATGCGATTAGCCATCATAGCGCAACGATGCGCCCATGACAGTTCATCCTCGTCCTTATCTCGTCCCCAACCTGAGGTAGCGCCACCTCCGCCACCGCCAGACTGGGCGGCAATGGTTGTGGCTGCATCAATGTATTCAGCAAAGAGAAGGATGGCGGTCTTTTGCACATCACCAATCTTGGCAAACACATTGTCGGCATCCAAAGCAATATTCTTGTCGATGACTTCCAGACAGTTCTGTGGAATGTCAACAGGATAATGATGAAACTCGTCCGTAGAAAAATCGAAGTGACGTATCTTTGGAGAGTTGTCCGCAGTAGGCATGGGTTTGGGTACAGTCATATTCTTTGGCTGTTGGGTATTCTTTGTTGGAGTTGAAACTGGTTTCTCCAATTCTTGATGATGCAGTTTTGCCCAAGTACATTCAATCTTTGAGGGCATCAGACAACGACCTTTGCCAAGTTCCGAGGACTTATAAATGGAGTTACCACGCTTGATGGCATAGCCACGCACTTGTCCTTTGTTGTCGGATTGCAGTTTGACATCATATCCCGTTTGTGTGAGGCATTTTGTGTATAGTCCCCAATCAAAGTACGGCATCTTAGCCAAAACGGAAAGACAATCATTGGTTATCGCGTCCTTATTTTGGCGGCTTACCTCTTGTGCATCTTTCCATCCACGCTGTTGCCCAACCTTGGCGGCAGCAGCCATCGCTCTCTCGTAGATATAATGGGCATCATTCACGTTGCCCCTTATGTCTATGCGGTTCGCATCAATATGAAGGTGCATAATGCCACTCTTGCTGTCACGATGAAGCGCAACAACATATTGGCTGTCTTTGAGGTTGGTTGCCTTTGCACTCTTGCGCTTCGACTTGGCTGAAAGGTCAACCGCATCAAACTCACGGATAAAGTCATCCGCCAACCTCTGCCATTCCTCCATCGTCCAACCTTGCGTTTCCTCCGAGGTTGGGGAAACCTCAATGCGTATCATGTTACGTTTGAGCGGATGATAACGGTTCAATTTGTCCTCAAACTTCTTCTGCAAGGCAAGCATTCTTGCCCACATTGCCGTTGGGGAAATATCATCGGGCAAGAGATTGGTCTTTACAATCTCCGCCTTGTCCTTATCCACTGAGTAACGTATGGCATTTGCGCCATGACTTATTACCTTTGCTTTTGCTATCATATATGTTGTATGTTCTATTGTGTTAAGTATTTCTCTATCTCAATCATGCGGTTCAAGATCACCTCTGCGCTTGTTCTCCATCGTTTCATAAAGATTTCGCTACGTAGAATGTTCTCACGTTCCGTTAGCGGACGACCTTTGAGGAAGCCGAACAATTTCTGTATATCGCCCCTGGCATCCGATAGGCTGTTCAAAGCCTCCATTTCTTTGTCAGTCAAGCGTTGTTTGGGATATTTGCCCTCCAACCGCTTGCGTGCGTATGCGCTTGTGGTCAGTCCGCAAAGGGCTGCATATTCCGCTATCTCCTTATGAAGCTGTGGCGTAAGCCTTACTATCAGGCGGCTCGTGTATTTCGGTGCTTCCTTTTCTATATTTTTCTTATTCATACCAAGTATTGCTTCTATAAAAGTGTGCAACCCAATGCGAGCTTGCGAGCGTTCAAGAAGTCCATTGGCATACGGACAAACGAAGTGCGTTTGTATGACATTGGTATTTCTTGCATAGCACTGCTATCAGAGTTTACGCACAAGCACGCTACGCACTGCGGTTGCACATGTTCACAGACTTGTTGTATAACGGTTTTCAAATTACCCAAGCAACAGAAATTGTGGGGCATCCTCCGCTTCCATCTGTTCCTTGAAGAATTGCCTTCTGGCTTCCGCCTCCAGTTCCATGTCAGAGACGCTTGGCTGTGGATCATCTTCCTTCTCGCCATTATCGCCATTTCCAGAAGTTAGGGAAGAAAAGGAACTGTTGGCAAGTTGTGTAGGAGAAGTACCGCCATTCTTGATGGGAGGATCTTCTTTGTTGGGGAAGGCGGTTGTGGAAGCAGAAGAACTTGACTTGTCATAGTTGCTTCTTTGGTTGATGGGGATATAGTACGGATTGACAAACTTCTTGCCATCAACAATCCAAGCTGAAATGCAGAGCAAAGTGTGAACACTTCCCCGTCTTGTCTGTATAGAAGAAAGAATGCCCAATTTGTTCATGTGGTCAAGCATCTTGGAGACGGTCTTTCGGTCACACTTCCATAGTTTGGATAGAGCCACCTCTGACATGTTCACTTCCCACAATTCTGTTGTAGATTCCCCAACCTCATTTGAGGTTTCTATCTGTCGTGTCACCATCTGAATGAGTTGATAAAGGCATGAAAGGCGATTGATGCCAGCCGTGCCACCCATCAGATAGTTCACTTGTTCGTTACTCAGGATAATGCTGTTGAAAATATTACTGTTCATCGTTGTTCTATTATTGTTATGTAAATCTTTTCTTGCTGTTATGCGGAAAACTCTCTGCCGTCAAAAGAGAAACTATCGCCTCATGCCGAAGCCTCTCTCTGGCATATAATACTCCTTGTCGTATGCGATATGGTCAAGCACACGTTGCAGTCGGTCAAGTTGGGGACTGTCAAGCACTTGTATGGCATTGATGGTAATTTTCTGTGATGCAATTCTTCGATGCTCACAGTTTCTTTCAGACATGGTTCCGTCACCGTCAGCATAGACCGAGTGAAGATAGTTATAGACTGCTTCCGTCTGTTCCTTGCTTGGGTAAGCAGCAGGAAAGCGGTCGGAAATGTAGTCTACCATATTGCTGACCGCATTAGCCAACAGAGGGTCACGTTTTTGCAGACTGTTTACAAGTTCATCTTTCGTCATGATGCTATGGTCTATTGTTCATTTCATTCAGACGGTTTGCAGCCTCCAGTCTTATCTCCTCCTCCGACATGGCTCTTGCGCCACGCACCCAGTCAAGCAAGGCTTTCTTCTCAAAGAAGATGAGCTTGCCAGCAGGCTTGAAGTACGGCAACTGGTTAAGATGCGTCATCTTGTAGAACGTACTCTTGGCAATGCCGAGAAAGGCGGAAGCCTCTTCAAGGTTCAATACTTCCTTTGTCATGTAGCAAAGGTTCTCCAACTTGTTCACTCTCGACTGAAGCTCCACTATCTTGCGTTCATGGTCGAGGTTCATCTTTAATGCGTTCTTTTCTGTCATAAATCTGATATTTTGTTTATTTCGTTATCGATTTCGGCTGCAAAGTATATTGTTGCCAATGATATTCAAGCAGCCGTTATGGCTTATTAAAAGTGTTGGTTTTCAATTCTTTGGCTCTATTTACCATGCTGCAATGTGGTAGATTGGTCGAACACTCACTCTTCGGGAATAAAGTGGAGAAGTTATAGTGGGCTATATCAGGGCAAGCCCTATCGTGCACGCCACACCTCTTTGCGTCCAGCCGCCAAGTCAGAATTTGTTTCTTCCCTTTTGTAGGAATGCAATACTTTTGTTCATCAGATACTCGTTGAGATCTTTGTATTCTTCATACTCATTTGAGGCATCAGTACACTTGTTTCCCAATGCTTTCATTATCTGCCAGGTGGCCATTCTGCCAGCTTTGTCATTATCCAAGTGGCAGCATATTTGAGAATACTTATTGAGCATGGAGAGAGCACTCGGGATGTTTACAATGGAGTTGAGTACCACCGCATCACATTCGCCATGTAGTATGAGATAGGAGAGATAATCCACGAATCCCTCGAATATGTGACAAGCGGTTTCGTGGTTCCTTATCGTAGTGATTGCTTTCGGAGCAATACATCCCTTGAAGTATGGATTCCGAAGTTCATAGCCACCAGCATCATTCTTGAAGCCAATAGCAAAATATCGCTTGCCAGCACTTTTGTAGTGTATTTCCACGCACTGCCTTTTGGCTGTAATAGAATCAACACCCCTTCCCGAGAGGTATTGTAGCAAAGCAGGATGAGCCAGTTCTTTTACCTCAATATCTTCAAACGAAGTGTCCTTTTGTGAGCAAGTAGAATGGATTGGTATTGTGGGTAGAATAATTGAATGCCCCATCATGTGCAATACTTCTGAAATGTTTTGCGTGTGGTATAGTTGCATCGCCAAATCAATGATGTTACCTCCTTTGCCCAGTGCAAAGTCATACCACACGTTTTTGGTTAAATCCACCTTAAATGATGCGGTTTTCTCCGTATGTAGTGGCGATAAGTACCACCACTTATTTCCTTTTCTGTTTATTGGTTCATATCCCTTGCTTGCAAGGAAGTTGGATATTTGGATTGCCTTTATTTCTTGTATAGTCATAATGTGAGTGATTTGTTGAAATGTTGAGTTGTTGAGAGAATGGGCTGGTGAAAAGAAAAATAGCTTTCTCTTTTGCCCAGTTACACCTCTTGTTGAGTGCTTGTTGAATTGTATTTGTTTGAGTACCAAAGATTAGTCTGTTGTTCTCAACAATTCAACAACTCAACAAAGGATTATAAACCTAAAGAGTCTATAAATTCCTTGGTCACCGTGTAGAAACGTCCCACTCTGCTAATTGAGGAAACACGCCCCGGCTTAGTGTAGTCACATTGATAGGCAAGATAGGTCAGTGCATTGTGAGCAGGGGTAAGTCGCCAGACATCTTTCACGACCTTTCGTATCTGCCATTGCTCCACCTTTACACCGTTCATGGTCAGTAACGGTATTAAGTCTTGAGGGATGAACGACAGCTTGTCAACGTGTTGCGTTTCCATAATGTCACGTATCAGCTCTACCATATCCAACTCCGTATGGTTGCGGTTGCACTGGATAATGCGGTCAAGAGCCTCTGTCCTGATAAGGGTAGGATGAAACCACATACGCCCCTCTTTGTTGGTGGAGAGTGTGCGGTGCTGGAGATAATAGAGGAATGCAGGTATCTGTTCCTTTAGCTTTTGCAGGAAATTGGTATCATCGCTTTCAAGTGGTCGGATTTTACGCACCCAATAGCGGTTTTCTCCCGGGTCAATGATAACAGGGTAAAGTTCGTTATTGGAACATAGTACGAACTTGGCAAAGAAGTTTACCTCCTGTCTGTCTTTACCCTTGGCCTCCACCTTGTAGGTTTGGGCTGTGCTTAGGTTCTTCAATCGCTCTGAATCTTCTCTACGACTCAACAGCACCTCGTCCACAACGATGAGTAGCTTGCCAGCCCAGTCAGCATTGAACTGGCTCCTGAAATCCTCGTTTGTATTAAAGGTGGCATTGTCCTGAAAGATACTTTTCAGAAAGTTCAGGAAAGTGGTCTTTCCTGTGTTTCGTTCCTCTGACACCAATAACAGGATGGGGAGTTTCTGAGTCGGCTGCATATAAAGCAACTGCATATAGTCCAACCCCAGTTCGTATTGCTCCTCAAAGATGTGGTGTAGCAGTTTTTCAATATCAGAGAAATTCCCTTCTGCCGGAACATGGTCAATTGGTTCATACAGATTATAGAAACCTGCAACATCCTTTTGGTAGTCTGTGTGACTTGGCACTGTGCAAAAACCATTATATTTATCAATAGTAGGGATATTGTGCTTACCATAATCTTGTCGGATAGTGCCAAAGCTCCATTGCAATCTGCGGGTAGTCATCGTTCCATCTGCCAAAGGCTGCTGCACTACCTTATATATAGTAGTGCCTACTCGAATGTATTGTTCTTCCATAATGCTTGCTTTTAGATTAAACATTTGGATTAGCGCTATTAGCAGTCTGTACTTTAGCTTTCAGAAGTGAGGAGATTTCCTTCTTCGAGTAAAGATTACGTCCTCCCAATTTGTGAACTACAATTCTTCCCTCCTTCTGCATACGCCACAAAGTGGTATAGGTTATGTGGAGTCGTTCACATACCTGATCGCGAGTAAAATACTCGTCACTCTCTTCTGGTGTCAAATCGGCCTGTGGCTTTTTCCCAACTAATTCTTCCACCAATTCAGAAACAACCTGTTTCAGGTCATCCTTCTGTAACATTATAAAATTGCCTTGCATATCATGTTGTTTTAATAATTACGCTGCGAAATTACGATGGAATAAAATGAAAGCACCTCGGTAAAAATCATGACGATTTCTGCCGAGGTGCTTTTAACGGAACAGCGTTTCTTTTTAACAAATCAAGCCTTTATGATGCAATCAATATACATCAGGGGAAAGTAAGGTGCGCAGTCTTATGCTTATCAACTTTGCCTGTTCTTTTCCTGTTTGAACAGTCTTTTCTGATAAACTCAAATTATAGTCGTTGCCACGTTCACTGACAATGGCATTATAAAGGGCTTCTCCCCAATCAAAGCCAGACTTAAATCCAAGGGATGGGAATTTTTCCAAGATGGCTGTATGGAAAGTACGATAGTTATAGGTATCATTAAGCAAGCTTCCATTGGTCAGCGCAGCAAAAATATAAGCAAGAATAGAATCCGTATCATTCGTTTCCATCCATTCGGTGAGTATTTTTTCTATCTCGTTGGTAAGAAGTTCTGCATGAGGTTGTATAAGCATTTCTTCAAGCAGGACACAGACTTGCTTACGTCCACGTCTGCCTTTACTCTCTTGTAATGCAGAATTAGCTACATCTTTGACTACACGATTGTTTGTTGCTTTCCATGTTCCTTTAGTGTAAGTTGCTTTATCCATACTGGTAAGCATCAAAGAGCGCATAATTTGTTCGCCAAAGTTTTTCTGCCAAAAAGAAGGCTTCTCTCCCATCATTGTTTTGGATAATAAATCAGCGGTCTTCACGAAACCATTATCAAATATCATCCAATAGAACACATTGAACAAGAAAGGATTATTGTGCTGCAATTTATCTTTTGTTTCCTCTTTGTTAAATGTGGAGGCAAACAATTCAGTCAGTTTTTCGTGTGCCTGCTGACTAACATTAGAAAATTGAGCTTTGTTGTAGCTATCGGTTCCTGGGCATAGGCTTAACAACAATTCGGTGATGCCTTTTATTCCATCAAGTGACAGCAGTTCTGTCAAGTAGGAAAAGCCTTTAAGGACGAAGCTAATGTCACCCTCGTATGCTTTTGTGAAGAGATTTGTGAACTCTTGATATTCTTTCGGGTGCTCATAATGCCAACGGCGCAAACGCAAAAGATTCAGATCTTGGTCTGATGCATCTTGAGTCTCCTGTTCTTTATCCTGCAAGTAGAGTTTAATCCCATCCTTGATGTATTGTGCATCCGTAGATTGCTCGAATTTAGTCATGGCACTCTCTATTTCCTCAAGCCCATTATCCAATTCTAAATAGCAATACATACAACAAACAGCCACATCACCTTCTTCTGCGGCTTTAGAGAAGGTGTTTATTATGTTCTCAACAGGCATATTCTTTGCTGTCATTGCCTCTAAAAGCATATTTTGAAGCGAGTCAGTATCATCGCATTCTGCCACATTGGTTCCATCTTGTGATAGAATGTCCAATGTGGAATGAATCCTGCTTTTGAACTCTGCATAGATTTCTTGGTTCGCCTCAAACCATTCCTTCATCTTATTGCCCATAAGTGTTAGTTTAGCTAATATGGTTAATCTTTAAGACAAGCCAGCGGAATGACTTTCACACCATCCTGACGAGTGTATGCCATGCTTCCACCAGTCATCACTATCAGCAAATCCGGTTCCCGAATGGGCATCTGTTTCTCTGTTTTGTTATGTTCCTGTATAAGCCTTTTGAGTTCAAGCAGATGCTTGGCTCCATCGTCAATCTCACGACTGCCAAGTTTGCACTCTATCAAGGCATACCGTCCATCTTCCAGATGCAGCACTATATCCGCTTCCAAATCATATCGGTCATGATAATAAGATACGTGACTGTTCAAGTCTATAGTATATGCCTTTAGGTCACGAATACACATCTGTTCAAAGATAAATCCAAACGTCTTGAGCTGCATGGTCAACGCTTCAGGAGACAACCCCAAAAGAGCAATCGGAATGGAAGGGTCGCAGAAACATCGTTTCACACCACTCCTGATAGCAGTTTTACTTCTAATGGCAGGACACCATGCACTGACGTTTTGAATGACAAACAGCTTTTCCAAAGCAGAAACATAGTCATCAAACGTATCTACATGACAGCTCACTTCACCAGATGAGGTCACATCATCCAAAAGCGACTTCTTCTTGACCAGAGTCGAAACATTTCTGGCATACGCCCGAAGTATCATACTGGTCAGTCTGGCATCTCTTTTCTTGCCATCAATGCTAGAAATGTCGTTGGAGCAAATTGTTTGAACATAGTTCTTTGCAACGAGTAGTTGAGCCTTTGGGGTACGAGCCAACAAAGAAGCTGGCCATCCGCCTCGGGAGGCTGCAAAGATTAATTCCTCAACGGTCATCTTAGACATCTTACCGTCAATATCATAATCTGGATTGTTGAAAAGTTCTTTCAACGAAACTTCACCTGTAGATTCTTGTGATTCCCACAAACTCATAGGCAGCATACGCAGTCTGGCAATACGACCAACTCCAGAATGGTGTATTTGGGATTTGTCAACGGCATTGGAACCTGTAAGTATAAATTGTCCGGGGATTTGACGATCATCAACAACAGTTCGTACTGCATCCCACAACATTGGAGCATCTTGCCACTCATCAATAAGGCGAGGCGTAGCTCCATTTAACAGAATGGACGGCTTAGTTTTAGCGGTGACCAAATACTCCTCACGCAAACTAGGATCTTGCATTCTCAAAATGCTGTTTGCAAGTTGAGACGCAGTTGTGGTTTTGCCACACCATTTTGGTCCTTCTATCAATACAGCCCCAAATGCATCCAGCAAGTCTTGCAACAGGGCATCGGCAGTTCTTTTATAGTAACTCATATAATATGCTTTTTCAATTGCAAAGATACATATTTTCTGCGAATTGCAAGGTTGATTCGGCATTTTTGTGGCATTTTAATCCACTTTTTTGCGGTATTTTATTCGGTATTTTTGTGGCATTTTAATCCACTTTTTTGCGGTATTTCACTTGGCATTCTTGCGGTGAGCAACTATAATTAGTCTGATAAGTTAGCCATCAACTCCGTCCGTTCCTCCTCGCTCAAGCCTTTCAGCATCTCAAGCAGGGCTTTCTTATCTACCACAGGAGTACTTTCTTTCGACTTCTCATTAAGTAGATAATGGTTATACTCCAGCATCTTTGCAAGCGGATAGGCACCGATATAATTGGAAGTAATGTCACCGCCGCCACTATGCCCCATGCTGTCGCTTATATATTTATAAGGTACGACACCAGAGTTATTGAGGTTGGTAGCGAAGCTGTGCCTTGCCCAAGTGGGTGATGGCACCTGTTCCATATCCAATAGTTTGGCAACTTTTGCCATGTGCTCACGTATATATCTGTTGTAGCGTTGGATAACCCATATCTCTTGTTCTGGTGTGATTAGCTCACTCATGATGGGGAACACCCTCCGCCCAAGTTTTGGAACATTGCCATACCGGTTGAGTATCTCTTGAATCTCGGAAGTGACAGGAAATATCACTTCGCTGGCACTCTCGTTCCGCTCACGAGTTTTGTGGCGAAGGAAACGAAGCTGCTTGCCATGAGTGGCATAGTATAGTTCATCATAAGTCAGTCGGAGTGTATCAGCAAGATTCTGCCCATCGCCCAGATACATAAAAAGGAATAGTCCAAGGTCGCGAAATATGGCATACTTCTCTCTGCCGAGGAACAGTTCGTTTCCATCTTTGTCTTTTGCCTCGTCAGCTTTCCAAAAGTCATAGAGCTTCCGCATGGTAGCCACGTCAAGAAACTCATGCTTACGGCTCTGCGCTTTGTTGTAGCCCGTATCCTTAAACATTTCTTTGGTATCACCTTTCATCAGTCCGTTAGCTATGCACATATTGATTATAGTCCTTAGACTGCGAAGTGCGATAGCAATAGTGGTGGTGCTCAATTCATTCTTCTTCATGATTTTTACCCATTTCAAGATAAAGTCACGGTTAATATCTGCAAACGATACATCCGTTCCCAAATCTTTCACAAAGCGATTGCGTACATCCTTACTACAACGAGCGGAACCAGCCTTGCCTTCATTGGTCTTAGATTGAATGTACGAATCCCAAACTGTGATGATGGTGCTGTCATCGTCTTTCTTGCCTTGGAACCTGTCTTGCAACTTGCGAAGAGAGAAATTGTTTTCCGAGATAAGTTGGTTAACCATCAGTTCCACTCTGTCCATCAGATTCTTCATGTCGTTACGCTCCGCTAATTGGATGCGCCGACCGCTTTTCTCATAATCGCAAAGAACCAACCATTCTTCCATAGTGTATGATTTTCCTAAACGCAGGAAAATCTTTTGTCCGCCATGACACACACGCACAGCTACTGGAAGCGGTTGCGAATAGTCGCCCGCTTTTCGTATGTCAAGAGTCAGCGAACCATATACATTGCCATTCGCAGCCGTGAATTTCGCAAGGCATTTTTCTCCTCTTGATGTGGTTTTTGCATCCTCTTTTGTAGTTTTAGTAACCTTATTCATCTTTCCATTCTCCATAATACCTTCATTTACAAGTGAAATCGTGTTCATTTGGTGACCTTCAGGTGACCTTTTCGCATGAAAACTGGTGCAAATATAGTGATTTTCCTGCAAACTGCAAAATTCATTAGTCACTGATTATCAGCGCAATAGTACCTCATGTAATTACATGAAATACCCCACAAAAAGACTCATAATCAACAGCCTCTTTAGCCGGACCTTCTGAGCGAGAGCATCCAAAAAGAACCGACAAAGAAACAACTATGCCACAACACAGAAAAATAGAATATCGCATAAAATTTCGTCCCATAATACTGAATTAAAGATAATATATACTGCAAAAATAATGCAAACAAAACACTACTCAAAAGAATAATACCAATTTTCCGTTCGCAGCAAAAAAATATGGTAAACGCAATTTGACTCTGCTCTCTCCTTGCACTATCTTTTGATAAGATAGGCGGCGGTTCGGCATAAAAAATCTAAAAACCTCGTTTTTGCTTTTTTCTGCTCTCTCCTTGCACTATCTTTGCACAAATTTGCACAATGAAACAATGAAACAATATCTTGACTTATTGGAACACGTCAAAAATAATGGCGTACTTAAAGGTGACAGGACGGGAACGGGTACTAAAAGCGTTTTCGGATACCAGATGAGGTTTAACTTAGAAGACGGTTTCCCATTGTTGACAACAAAGAAACTGCACTTGAAATCAATCATTTATGAACTTCTTTGGTTTCTTGCTGGCGATACCAATAAGAAATACCTTAACGATAACGGCGTTCGTATATGGGACGAATGGGCAAAACCTGACGGCGACCTCGGACACATATACGGCTACCAATGGCGCTCTTGGCCTACATACGACGGCGGTTTCATTGACCAGATTTCAGAAGTTATCGAGACAATTAAGAAAAACCCTGAATCTCGCAGAATGATTGTCAGCGCTTGGAATGTTGCCGACCTGAAGAATATGCAACTCCCTCCATGCCATGCATTCTTCCAATTCTACGTAGCTAACGGCAAACTAAGTCTGCAACTTTACCAACGCAGTGCCGACCTATTCCTCGGCGTGCCGTTTAATATCGCTTCATACTCTCTGCTTCTGATGATGGTTGCTCAGGTCACAGGACTTAAACCAGGCGAATTTATACACACTCTTGGCGACGCTCACATCTACACAAACCACTTTGAGCAAGTTGACTTGCAACTCTCAAGAGAGCCAAGGAAACTACCGACAATGAAGATAAACCCCGATGTGAAATCAATCTTTGACTTCAAATTTGAAGATTTCACCCTCGAGGGATATGACCCACATCCACACATTAAAGGTATTGTAGCAGTATGATTTCAATTATTGTAGCAGTTGCGGAAAACAACGCAATAGGCAGGGCTGGTGACCTCCTTTGCCACCTCAGTAGCGACCTGAAGCACTTCAAGGCTGTGACTTCGGGTCACACGGTTATCATGGGAAGAAAGACTTTTGACTCTCTTCCTAAAGGAGCATTGCCAAACAGAAGAAACATTGTAATAACAAGAAACTCCGCATTTACCGCAGAAAATGTGGAAGTTGCGCACTCATTAGAGGAGGCTATCAATATGGCTGGCGGCGACGCATTCATCATTGGAGGCGAACAGATTTACCGCCAGGCTCTACCTTTTGCCGACAAACTGTTCCTCACAAAGATACACGCCGAATTTCCCGACGCTGACACATTCTTCCCGGAAATAAACGCCAACGAATGGGCAGAGGAATCAAGAGAAACATTCCCTTCCGACGATAAAAACCAATTCCCGTACTCATTCGTCAATCTTCTACGGGAATAACACCCAAATCAACTAACCGCTCCTTGAGATAAGGCGTATTACGCAACTTATACGCCTCTGACAGATAATGAATTGCTCTACTCTTATCTGACGCCATCCCCGCTGCCTTCCACATATTAAAGAAGTACACTCCGTTATTCAGGTAAGCCTCAAAATCAGTTGGTTCCAATGCTATAATCCTGTCGTTCGTACTTACCGAACTCACATAATCATCACGAAGCATCTGGCCGCGTGATTTTATCCGCAAGGCAAACAAATCGTCAGCACGCGTTGAGAGCAATGTATCCGCGTATGCAACCATCTTTGGAGCATTGTTTCGCTGCGAATAATACTCCGCAAGCATAACATTAATACTGCGACGCATCCACGGTTGTTTTTCCTTCATAATAAGCAAAAGACTTTCATATATCTTTGGCTTACCTAATGAATACGATAACATCCTGACACTCTTAAAAATATCCATCATAGAAATGCCGTTTTTCTGCGACTGCTCAACAACAGCAACCTGCTCGTCACTACGACCAAGAATGCCTTTAACTGTAATTGCACGGCTATAAGCGTCAACATCATCGAACTTCTGCATAAGAATCAGTTCATAAGCAGCACTGGCACTCTCCCACTCACCGTAGGAATAAAACCGCTCCGCCTTTATCTTGAGTTTCTCATATCCGCCATTTGCATTTGCTGAAAGTGGCAAAACAGCAGCTGCTACAACAAAGAAAAACACCTTTAACGCCCTAAATGCAAAAAAATTATTGTTTTTGTTCATTTTAAAATCCTCAAAATTTGTTTTCTGAAGCAAAGTAAGTAAATTTGTCTTTTAGAATCAAACTTTGTGATTTAAAAATGAGAACAAACTATAAACGTATTCTTCTAAAACTTAGCGGAGAATCCCTAATGGGCGAACAGGGGTACGGAATTGACCCAAAAAGAGTAAAGGACTATGCTGAGCAAATAAAGGAAATTGCGCAGGCTGGTGTTGAAATCGCTATCGTTATCGGCGGCGGAAATATCTTCCGAGGACTCGCCGGTGCCGCAAAAGGCGTTGACAGAGTTAAAGGCGACCAGATGGGTATGCTGGCTACTGTCATAAACTCTCTTGCTCTTTGCTCTGCCCTTGAAACAGAAGGACAGCCAGCCCAGGTTTTCACAGCCGTAAATATGTTCCCTATCGGCGAACACTACAGCAAATGGAAAGCCATCGACGCCATGAAAGCAGGAAAAGTCGCTATCCTCTCTTGTGGCACAGGTAGCCCGTTCTTCACCACCGACACCGGCTCCGCCCTCAGAGGTATTGAAGTGGAAGCAGACGTTATGCTAAAGGGTACACGCGTTGACGGAATCTACACTGCGGACCCGGAGAAAGACCCTACAGCAGAAAAATTCTCTGAAATAACTTACGACGAAATATACCGTCGCGGTTTGAAGGTTATGGACCTTACCGCAACTGTTATGTGCAAGGAAAACAAGTTGCCTATCATCGTCTTCGACATGGACACCGTTGGAAACCTCAAGAAAGTTATCAACGGAGAGCCTATCGGAACTCTCGTTTACCAAGATTAATAACAATAAAAACATACAATTATGGACGACATTAAAAACTACATCGAGCCTGCCGAAGAGAAAATGGAAATGGCTGTTGAATACTTAGATGAAACCCTCGCCCGAATCCGTGCCGGAAAAGCAAATGCAAAGATTCTTGACGGTATCCGCGTTGACTACTACGGTTCGGCTGCCCCTATCAGCAACGTTGCTAACGTTTCTGTGCCAGACGCAAGAACTATCGCTATCACTCCTTGGGAAAAATCCATGTTCAAGGAAATTGAAAAGGCTATCATAAACTCAGAACTCGGTATCACTCCGGAAAATAACGGCGAAGTTATCCGTCTTTCTATCCCACCGTTGACTGAAGACCGCCGTAAGGCTCTCGTTAAGCAATGCAAGGCTGAAGCAGAAGACGCTAAAATCTCTGTTAGAAATGCTCGCCGTGACGCTATCGAAGGCCTGAAAAAAGCCGCTAAAAACGGTATGCCGGAAGACGTTGCTAAAGACGCCGAAGAAAAGATGCAAAAAATTCACGATACTTACATCAAGAAAATCGACGCTCTTTTCGCCGCTAAGGAAAAGGAAATCCTTACCGTATAATATCACAGTTTCTCATAAATCAAGAAGAGGGTGTGTCATTCTTTTGGCATACCTTCTTCGCTTTAATACCTATCAAACCAAATGATTACCCAAATAGAATTCACCCTATCACCAAAGCGTCGCGGCTGCCACCTCATAACCGCAGAAATAATGAAAAACCTGCCGCTACTGCCACAAACAGGTCTGATTAACATCTTCATAAAGCACACCTCTTGCGCTCTTACTATCAACGAAAACGCGGACCCAGACGTTCGCTCAGACATGGAGAAAATAATGAACAAACTCGTTAAAGAAAATGAACCGTTTTACGACCACACCCTCGAAGGCAGTGACGATATGCCAGCACACGCAAAATCCTCTCTTTTCGGTGTTTCCTTATCCATTCCAATCACTAACGGAAGACTGAACCTCGGAACCTGGCAAGGCATATACCTCTGCGAATTTCGTAACCACCCTTCTCCAAGAAAAATCGTTGCAACAATCATCGGAGACTAAAAAAACACTATTCACATTTGCAAATAGTTAAACTTTCTTAAAGACTTTTCCCCGATTATTGAGACATCCCCTCAAATAGGGCATTTAGTCGAGGTTGTTAGTAACTTTTACCCGCTGTAACACTGTTTGATATTGCAAATTCTTAAAAGTTCAACTAACTTTACATCGGAAATAGCAACAACAATCAAAAATAGACTTAAAGTATTGATAAACAGTTTATGTCAGAGCAGCAAATTTATCACATTCCGGCATTGCTTAACGAAACTATCGAAGGCTTAAACATCACCCCAAACGGCATATACGTTGACGTAACTTTTGGTGGAGGCGGTCACTCGCGTGAAATCATAAAGCATTTAGGTGAAAATGGCAAACTTTTCGGCTTCGACCAGGATATGGACGCATACGAGAACAAAATCAACGATGACCGTTTTACCTTCGTTCACAGCAATTTCAGATACCTTCAAAATTTTCTGAGATTTCACGGAGTAGAGCAAGTTGACGGGATTCTCGCTGACCTCGGCGTTTCATTCCACCACTTCGACGACGGAGAGAGGGGATTCTCTTTCAGATATGACGGCGCCAAACTCGATATGAGAATGAGCCGTGACAACGACATCAACGCAGAAACTGTTATAAACACTTACTCAGAAGAAAGCCTGACAAGGATTCTCAAACTCTTCGGCGACCTAAAGAACGCAAAGAAAATAGCAATGGCGATTGTAAAGGCAAGAGCAAACCAGCCTCTTGAGACAATCGCTGACCTCCTTGACGTTGTCAAACCGCTGACCAACCCAAAACAGGAAAAGAAAGAACTTTCGCAAATTTTCCAGGCTTTCCGCATGGAAGTAAACCACGAGGTTGACGCTCTTGCGGAATTTCTTGAACAAGCAATAAAGGTACTCAAGCCTGGTGGCAGACTCGCGATAATAACATACCACAGCATTGAGGACAGAATGGTTAAAAACTTTATGAAAAGCGGAAACATCGACGGAAAAGTTGAAACAGACTTCTTTGGAAATGTTATGACAAACATAAAGCCACTTTCAAAACCAATTGCCCCTTCTAACAAAGAAGTTGAGGCAAACCCAAGGTCAAGAAGTGCAAAACTAAGAATAGCAACAAAGACAAACGAAGAATAAGCATGGCTAAAAAAGAAAAAAAAGGAGGCATTTGGTCTTTTGCTCAAGGCGAAATAATTTCTGCCGACGGCTACAGGCGACACTCTGTGTGGATCGTCTTCCTCGTTGCGCTCCCAATTATCTACATGTGCTTCAAATTCGACATACAAGTAAAACTTGACAATATCGTTAAACTAAACAACCAGTTAAACAACGCCAAAACGGATATGATACACGTATCATCAAAATACGGTAGTATGACTCGAGAAAGCGAAATGGTGAAAATGGTTGACTCGCTACATCTTAACCTTAAAGCAACAGATCAGCCACCGTATTACTTAGACAAATGATTAAACTATGAAGGAACAGAAAAAGCAAAATAAACGAAAACAAATGATGGTTAGCCGCTACAAATGGATTTTAGCGGCTTTAGGAATTTTTTCCCTACTGATAATACTCAAGTTGGGGAAAACTACCCTCATCGACGCAAAAGATTGGAACGAACTGGCGAACTCTTCCATTCGCGACTCTGTCGTTACATATCCAGACAGAGGCAGCATACTTGCCGACGACGGATCTATTCTCGCAGCAAACGTGGTGCTTTACTCACCGCAAATTGACCTGAAAGCAGGACCCTTCAACGCTGATTCTCTTCTTTCTGAAACAAAACTAAACGAACTTTGCGATACCGTATGCAAACTCAACCCTGGAGAATCTAAAGAAAAACTGAAAAAAAGAATAATAGATCACGTCAACAAGTTCAAAAAAATCAAGGCTCACAACAATAGGGTCGAAAAAATTGACAAAAACAAAAGAACTGCAGAAGATACGATTATCAATTACGGCCGACTGAGAAAACTTCCTCTCGTCAAAGACTGCTTCTATCCTGAACTGAAAAAAATTCTTGCCTGCAAATTCTTCAAGAAAAGAGGAGGAAAAGGAACATTGGACTTCAACAGCAAAGTGGTTAGAAAACGCCCTTACGGAAATATGGCATCACAGTGCATCGGAGCCACTTCAAAAGAGATTATCAACTACAAGTCTGTTTTCCACGGAGTTACAGGGCTTGAAAAGGCTCTCGACAGCCTCCTGTTTGGGAAAAAGGGCATTGGAAGCACCGTACAGATGACAACAAGGTTAAGGACTTGGGAAAAGGTCAAATCAATTGACGGATACGATGTTAAGACAACTATAAACGTTCAATTGCAAGACATTGTTGAAACGGAACTGACAAAAATGTGCTTTGAAACGGATGCAGAATGGGGAACGGCTATCTTCATGGAAACAAATACCGGCGACATCAAAGCAATATCAAACCTTCAACGTGACACTACAAAAAACGGAAAGGTTTATTACCGTGAAGGACTTAACAGGGCTGTTATGGGTTTTGAACCAGGCTCTGTCATCAAACCCATTTCTATGCTTATCGCTTTGGAAGACAACATTGTACGCCCTAACGAATATATAACAACAGGTGCCCGATTCCCTTATGCACACGGTAACCCCATCAGCGACTCGCACGCATACCCGGGACTGACGGCAAAGGACATTATTACTGCATCAAGTAATATCGGTATGGCGAAAATCGTCATTAAGGGGTTCGAGAAAAACCCCGCAGATTTCATAAAGAGATTCGAAGAAATTGGAATGTTCGACCCAATGAACTTAGGCATATACGGCGAAAGAATACCATATTTCCCGAAACTCGGAAACAAGAACTGGGACAGAATCGACATGACCAGAATTAGTTTCGGGTATTCAACTCGAATCCCGCCAATATATACTCTCGCTTTCTATAATGCCATTGCAAACGGAGGAAAACTTATCAAACCACGACTCGTAAAGGAACTGCTTCACGACGGCTTGACTGATACAGTTTTCGAAACGTCATACATCCGCGAAAGAATTTGTCGCGAAGAAGTGGCTGCGGCTCTAAGGGAATCTCTAAAAAATGTTGTCTGGGACCAAAAAGGTACCGGTAAAGCGTTACGAAACAACTTTGTTTCGATTTCCGGTAAAACAGGCACAGCATATACACTCGTCAAAGGAAAATACGACCACACAAAAAAAAGACTCGCTTTCTGCGGTTTCTTTCCTTCCGACAACCCTAAATATTCTTGCATTGTGCTGATGAACAAGGCAAACAGAGGTGCCGCCCGCTCAAGCGGAATGGTTATACTCAATGTTGCCTTAAAAATGTATTCTCGCGGAATGCTCGGAAAAGGAAAAGATTTCAAAGACGAACCCGAGAACAATCCTTGCAAACCAACTGTTTATAATATGACAGAAGACGAACTTACCAACGTCAAATCCAGTTATAGCATCCAAAGCGTAACGAAACTGCAACACCAACAAAACCAATCGGGAGTGCCTTCCGTTATTGGAATGGGTTTGAGAAATGCGATAAAAACTCTTGAAAATGCAGGACTTAACGTTACTTCTTTCGAAGGTAAGGGTTATGTATATTCACAATCGCTTAAACCTGGAACGGATTACAAAAAAGGCGACAAAATAACCTTGTTGCTGAAATAATTTATTGAAAATTTGCTTGATTAGATATTGAGTTATGAATAAAAAATTATCACAAATAATCGCATCTGCTTCTCCGATTGAGATTATCGGTAATGCAGATATTAATATCTCCGGAATCGCATCCGACTCACGGAAAATTGCCAAGGGATGGCTATTTGTCGCTGTCAATGGCGTGAATATAGATGGTCACAAGTTTATTCCTGATGTTATCGCGGCTGGTGCTTGCGCGATTGTTTGCGAAAAATTTCCGGAAAAAACTCCCGATGGAGTAACTTTTGTTAAAGTTGCTAACTCTGCTGCCGCTTTGGGACACATTGCTTCGGAATGGTACGATAATCCTTCTAACGAATTAAGACTTGTCGGAGTTACTGGGACAAACGGAAAGACAACTACCGCCACCCTTCTCTACGAGATGACAAGGATGATGGGATATAAAACAGGCTTGTTCTCAACAGTCTGTAACTATATTGACACAAAGCAAGTTCCTGCTACCCAGACTACTCCAGACCAAATCACTCTCAACAAGCTCATGAGGGAGATGGTTGACGAGGGTTGCGAATACGCTTTTATGGAAGTAAGTTCGCATGCCGCTGACCAGCACAGAATCGACGGTTTGAACTTTGCGGGAGGTATTTTCTCAAACCTGACCCGCGACCACCTTGACTATCACAAGACTGTTGACGCATACCTTAAAGCGAAGAAAAGGTTTTTCGACATTCTGCCTGCCGATGCTTTCGCTCTCGTTAATGCAGACGACAAAACAGGTTTGGTAATGCTCCAAAATACCGCTGCAACGAAAAAGACATATTCGCTTATGAAAGATGCCGATTTCAAATGCAAGGTTATTGAAAGCAGACTAAACAGCACTCTACTGCAAATCAACGGAAAAGAAGTGGAAGTGCTTTTCACTGGCAGATTCAATGCCTACAACCTTTTGGCTGTTTACGGAGCAATGACCATGCTTGGCTTTGAAAGCGACGATGTGCTTATCAAAATGAGTATGCTCGTTCCTGTTGCCGGAAGATTCCAGACTTTTGAATCACCAAAGGGCTATACTGCTATAGTTGACTATGCCCACACACCTGACGCTCTGGTAAACGTGCTAAACTCCATTCACGACGTTATCAACGGTAACGGTAAAGTGATAACAGTTGTGGGTTGCGGTGGCAACAGAGACAAGGGCAAGCGACCTATTATGGCTAAGGAAGCCGCTAAACTAAGCGACAAGGTAATTCTAACTTCCGACAACCCTCGCTTTGAAGACCCTAACGAAATTCTTGCAGATATGGTTGCTGGTCTTGACGTTACCGACAAGCCTAAAACCCTAAGAATCACCGACAGAAAAGAGGCAATAAGAACGGCTGCCGCTTTGGCTGAAAAAGGTGACGTTATCCTAATTGCAGGTAAAGGTCATGAAGATTACCAGGAAATTTGCGGAGTCAAGCACCATTTTGACGATAAGGAAATAGTTATGGAAATTTTTAAAGAAGAATTAAACTAAGAATATGCTTTATCATTTATTTGACTACCTCGAACAATTCAACATCCCGGGAATAAGATTGATGGACTACATCTCTTTCCGTGCCGGGATTGCTTTGATTTTGTCTATTTTCATCGCTACAGTTATCGGTAGAAGGATTATCGACAAGCTCCAACTGATGCAAGTTGGTGAAATTGTCAGAAATCTCGGCCTGGAAGGGCAAATGAGCAAGAAAGGGACTCCGACTATGGGGGGTATTATAATAATTATCTCAATTCTAATTCCTTGCATTCTGTTCGGAAACCTGACTAACGTGTATATGTTACTGATGATTGTTGCGACAATACTCTTTGGCATGCTTGGCTTTCTTGATGACTACAAGAAAATTAAGGAACACAACAAAGACGGACTAAAAGGCAAATACAAAATAGTTGGACAAGTAACTGTTGGACTTATTGTTGGACTTACAATGTATCTAAGTCCAGACATCGTTGTTAGGGAAAACATTGAAATGCCATCTAAAACTGATGACCAAATTGAGGTTAAATACAAACCGATGGAAGAAAAGCAGCCAATCACTACCATTCCATTTGTTAAGAGCAATAACCTCAACTACTCTTGGTTTACCCAATGGATGGGCGACCATGCGGAAACAGGCGGATGGATTCTTTTCATTATAATAACGATTTTCGTTGTCGCCGCCGTGTCAAATGGAGCAAATCTGACAGACGGTCTTGACGGACTTGCTACTGGAACGTCTGCAATTATTGGTGTTGCTCTCGCCATTATGTGCTATCTTGGAGGTAACATAATCTACTCTTCTTACCTCAACATTATGTATATTCCTGGCTCAGGGGAACTCGTTGTCTATGCAGCTTCTTTCATAGGTGCACTTATCGGCTTCCTCTGGTACAATGCATACCCCGCTCAGGTCTTTATGGGAGATACTGGCAGTTTGACTATCGGCGGTATAATAGCAGTTTTTGCAATTCTCATCAGAAAAGAACTGCTTATCCCTATTCTTTGCGGTATTTTCCTAATTGAGAACCTCTCTGTAATCATACAGACTTCTTACTTTAAATACACAAAAAAGAAATATGGTGAAGGTCGTAGAATTTTCAAGATGACTCCTCTGCACCATCACTTCCAAAAGCAGGGAAATGCTGGAATCGTGGCAAAATGGCAAAAACCGATAAACCCGATTCCTGAATCTAAAATCGTTGTGAGATTTTGGATTATTGGCATATTTCTTGCTATCATAACATTTATAACTTTAAAAATCAGATAATGAAAAAGATTGTTGTTTTAGGCGGCGGAGAAAGTGGCGTTGGTGCTGCTGTCCTCGCAAAAGTTAAAGGAATGAACGTTTGGCTTTCTGATTTCGGTAAAATTGCCGAGAAATACAAACAACGTCTGAATGAATATAACATTGATTGGGAAGAAGGCGGACACACGGTCGAGAAAATTATCGATGCCGACGAAATAATCAAGAGCCCTGGCATTCCTGAAGATGCCCCTATCATTCTAAAAGCAAAAAGCAAAAGCATTCCGGTTATTTCTGAAATCGAATTTGCCGGAAGATATACCAATGCTAAAATGGTTTGTATAACCGGTAGTAACGGTAAGACAACGACAACAATGCTGACTTACCATATCCTCAAAAATGCTGGTATGAATGTTGGTTTGGCTGGTAATGTTGGAACAAGTCTCGCATATCAAGTGGCTACCGAAAACCACGATGTTTATGTTATCGAACTCAGCAGTTTCCAACTTGATGACATGTTTGAATTCAAGGCAAATATCGCTGTCATTATGAATATCACCCCTGACCACCTTGACAGATATGACCACAAGATGCAGAACTATGTCAACGCTAAGTTCAGAATCTTGCAGAACCAGACAGAAAAGGACTCTTTCATATTCTGGGAAGATGACCCCATTATTGCCGAGCAACTAAAAAACCTGAAAATTGAGGCTAAAATGCTGCCGTTTTCTGAGTTTAAGGAAGAAGGGGCATGTGCATATACCGACAACGGTGTTTTGAACTTTAAACCAACAGGCCACGAAGGATTCAATATGCCTGTTGACGAACTCTCTTTACCTGGCCTGCACAATCTTTACAACTCTATGGCTGCCGGTCTTTCCGCTTCTCTTCTTGACATCAAGAAGGACGTTATCAGAAAGGCTCTTTCCGATTTTGAAGCCGTTGAGCACCGTCTGGAATATGTTGATACAATTGACGACGTTATATATATTAACGACTCTAAGGCAACAAACGTAAATTCTTGCTGGTACGCTCTTGAAAGCATGAAAACAAAGGTTGTTCTAATCCTTGGAGGCAAAGACAAGGGCAACGACTATTCTGAAATAGAAGGCCTTGCTAAGGAAAAGGTTTCTGCGATTGTCTGCATGGGTAAGGATAATGAAAAGATAAAGACATTCTTCGAAGGCATAGTGCCGGTAATTGCCGACACTCATTCCGTTGAAGATGCTGTCAAAGAATGTGCAAAACTTGCTAAACCGGGCGAAACAGTTTTGCTTTCTCCTTGCTGCGCAAGTTTTGACTTGTTTAAAAGTTACGAAGACAGAGGCGAAAAATTCAAAAACGAAGTAAAGAAACTCAAGAAATAATGGATGAAGAAAAAACAATATCAGCAGAGGTGACGAAAGAAAAGAAAGGCAAACCTGACAGATACCTTGTAGGCGTTTACATTACCCTTCTGATTTTCGGCATTATAGAGGCATTCAGTGCTTCTTCAAGAGAAATTGCGGTGGCTGGAAACATTTACGAACCAATCGCCAAGCACATCCTTTTCCTCCTGATTGGCACTGTTCTGATGATTTGGATATCAAAAAAAGAAGTTACCCAATTCATCAAGCCTTCCCTGATTTTTGTTGGACTAACCTTTGTTTTTCTAATTGTCACAATGTTTTTCGGCAGTAGCGTAAACGGTGCCCAACGAGGTTTCTCTCTGCTTGGGTTTACTGTCCAACCGGCGGAACTGTCAAAAGTGGCTATCGTTTTTATTCTCGCTTACATACTTGCAATAACAATGAACAAGAAAGAAGTAAACAGAATTGGAATCATTACCTGCGTTGCAATCGTTTCCATTTTCGGCTTCCTCTTGCTAATGCAAGGTATGACAAACACTTTGCTATTTATGGCAATAAGCATAGCCATGCTGCTTGTGGGAGGAACTTCCCCAAGAAGACTCGGCAAAGTGGCTTTAGTGTACGCCTTTATAGGCATGCTCTTCTTCGCTGGAAAGGAAATATATGAAAGCAACCAGCTGGAAGACCTGCAAGGAACGGAGCAAGTTGAGAAAGACGGTCAAATGTTAAAACGTAAAGGAACGTGGAAAAGCCGTATGCAAGACTATTTCAGCGAATTGACAGACCCTCATCCATACACTAACCCCGACATCCTCGACAACGACCAGAAACTATACTCTTACCTGGCTCAGGCGAATGGTGGTATAATTGGGGAAGGACCTGGCAGTTCCCGCGAAACAAGCCGACTGCCACTTGCCTTCTCCGACTATGTTTATTCTATCGTCGTTGAAGATTTGGGCTTTGTCGGTGGTATTTTCCTGCTGATAACATTCTTTACCCTGATGTTCCGAGCGGGACGTATAGCAAACCAATGTGACAGAGCATACCCTGCTTTGCTGACAATGGGAATGGCGATGGTTATCGTTATGCAGGCTTTCTTCCACATGGCGATTAATACCGGCGTTTTCCCCGTTTCCGGGCAGAACTTGCCACTGATTTCAAAGGGAGGTACTTCGATTATTATGATTTGCATCGCATTCGGAGTTATGATGAGCGTTAGCAGATCAGTTGCGGAAGGCAAATTGGGTAAGAAAAACCCAAATAGTGCTCTTCCCGACAATATAAATGCTATTAACCCAACTAAACAAGTTTGATTATGGGAAAATATAGAATACTCGTAAGCGGGGGCGGTACTGGCGGACACATATTCCCTGCTCTATCTATAGCAAACGGCATCAAGGAAAAGTATCCTGATGCGGAAATACTTTTCGTTGGTGCGGAAAACAGAATGGAAATGGAGAAAGTGCCGGCGGCTGGATACAAGATTATAGGCTTGCCTGTCAGCGGATTCGACAGAAAGAACATTTTCAAGAATTTCTCCGTTCTGCTAAAACTGATGAAAAGCATCAGAATGGCTAAAAACATACTAAAGGATTTCAAACCGGATATTGCAATCGGCGTGGGAGGATATGCCAGCGGACCTATGCTGAAAGCAGCACAGAAAAAAGGCATTCCAACGCTAATCCAAGAGCAGAACTCATACGCTGGAGTAACAAACAAACTCCTTGCCGAAAAGGCGGACGCTATCTGCGTTGCATACGAAGGCATGGAAAAGTTTTTCCCTGCCGAGAAAATTATCCTGACAGGAAACCCTGTTCGTCAGAATATCCTAAACTGCTCAAAATCAAAACAGGAAGCAAGAAGGGCTTTCGGTCTTGACCCAGAGAAAAAAACAATCCTTGTTATCGGTGGCAGCCTTGGTGCAAGAACCATCAATAACTGCATTGCAAATGCCCTTGACGACATCAGCAAAAGCGATTTCCAACTAATATGGCAGACAGGTAAACTATATAATGAAAAAGCAGAAGCGGTGATGAAGGAAAAAGCCCCAAAAGGTGTTGTTCAAACTGCTTTCATTTCAAATATGGATGATGCCTACAAAGCCGCAGACCTCGTGGTTTCAAGAGCGGGTGCAAGTTCCATTTCAGAACTGCAACTGCTTGGCAAAGCGTCTATTCTCGTTCCTTCCCCGAATGTTGCGGAAGACCACCAGACAAAAAACGCTTTGGCTCTCGTAAACAAGGGGGCAGCCGTTATGGTTCGTGACGCTGATGCTGACAAAGATTTGGCAAGAGCCTTCTCCGAACTAATTGCCGACGATGACAAGATGAAAAAACTTGCTGAAAACGTTGGAAAAATGGCATTAAGAAATGCCGTTGACAAAATTGTCGAGAAAGTTGAGGAACTGATTAAAAAGTAATTTGAAAAAATTTGTATTATGAACATATATTTTGTGGGAGCCGGCGGTATCGGCATGGCTGCCCTCATCAGATATTACCTTTCTAAAGGAACAAAAGTTGCAGGCTACGACAAAACACCGTCTGCATTGACTAACGACCTTATTGCTGAAGGTGCACAAATAACTTACATTGACGACGTTAACGAAATCCCGGAAGAGTTCAAAAAGGATACTCTTGTCGTATATACCCCTGCCGTACCTGCCGACAACGCAATCCTTTCATTCTTTAGAAACAACAATTTTGAGGTTATCAAAAGAGCACAACTGCTCGGAAAAATAACACATGACTCAAAAGGACTTTGCTTCTCCGGCACTCACGGCAAAACAACCACTTCCAGCATGGCTGCCCACATTATGCAGTCGTCAGGAATTGGCTGCAACGCCTTCCTCGGCGTATTCTTAGAAACTACGGCAGCAACTTTCTGCTTAGCAAAACAAGCCCGTTCTCGGTTATTGAGGCAGACGAATTTGACCGCTCTTTCCATTGGCTTAACCCGTACATCGCAGTAGTTACAGCAACCGACCCTGACCACCTTGACATATACGGCACTGAAGAGGCTTATCTGGAAAGTTTCGCCCATTTCACAGAACTCATTCAACCTGGAGGTGCCCTAATCTGCCATACCGGGCTGAAACTAAAGCCACGCGTCGCTGAAGGGGTGAAAACATATATGTACTCCAGAAATGAAGGCGATTTCCACGCTGAAAACATAAGAAAAGGCAACGGCGAAATCATTTTCGACTTTGTGGCACCTGATACCGTTATCAAAGATATTTCTCTTGGTGTGCCTGTTGACATAAATATAGAGAATGCTGTTGCTTCAATGGCAGTATGCCACCTTGCAGGGGTTCCTGACGAGGAGATGAAAAAAGCCATCGGCTCATTCCTTGGGGCTAAGCGCCGCTTCGAATTTTGGCTAAAGCAACCTGGAGAGGGAGGTAAGACTCTTATCGACGATTATGCTCACCACCCAGACGAACTCAAGGCAAGCATTAAATCCGTAAAGGAACTGTACCCAGGAAGAAAATTATCAGTAATTTTCCAACCGCACCTGTACACAAGAACACGTGATTTCGCCCCAGAATTTGCTGAAGCACTTTCTCTCGCTGACGAAGTAATTCTTCTTGACATTTACCCAGCAAGGGAATTGCCAATAGAAGGAGTTACATCAAAAATCATTTTTGACCGCATAAACTGCAAGAATAAAGCACTTTGTGACAAACAAGATTTGCTAAAAACCATAAAAAATTATAACTTTGAGGTACTTTTAACTGTCGGTGCTGGAGACGTTTGCAACTTCCTGCCACAGATAAAGGAATTTCTTGAACAGGAATAAAACTTTTAAGGGTGAAAAAAATTCTTTTCTATATAGTTGCAGTTCTTCTGCTTGCATATTTCGTCGCAGCCTTTGTTTACTCTAAAAGCATCGACGACAAAACTTTATGCAAGGGAATTAAGGTATATATAGAAAGGTATGACTCGGCAAATTTCGTCACAAACGCTTTTATCTCCAAGGAACTCAAGAATATGGGCATAAACCCGCAAGGAAAAAGAATTCCCGAAGTTGACCTGAACGATATCGAAAATAAGTTCTTTGAAAAGGACTATGTAGAATCCGTTGAATGCTATCTCCTTAGTGATAACAGCATTATGCTCGACATTATGCCGATAAAACCAGTGATGAGAGTTTTTGAAAACGGAAAATCATTCTATATCAACAAGTCTGGAAAGAAAATAAAATCTAACCAGAACTTTTTCATAGACCTGCCAGTTGTTACAGGAAAATTCACAGATAAATTTCCACCACAACGGCTCCTACCTCTATTAGTGTACATTGAACAGAACAAGGAACTGAAAAGCCTTGTGTCATTAATTGATGTCAAAGACTCTACAAACATTTTCATAATCCCTAATATTGCAAACCACATTATAAACCTCGGCAGTATGGAGAATTATGAATCAAAATTCAAAAAACTTGACAGGATGTATAAAGAAGTGCTTCCGGTGAAAGGTTGGAACTTCTACGACACCATATCGCTTAAATGGGACCACCAAATCGTTGCCACCCGCAGGAAACCAGGTTCAAGACTGAATATAGCCATTGCTGATGAAAACGATGAGGAAAAGCCTGACAACATTGAAACAATGACAAGTGGCAAAACAAACTAACGAATTAACTTTAAGACAAATCATATAGCACCCTTTTGTTATGGACAACAAACAATATATTGTGGCACTGGAAATTGCCAGTTCTCACGTAGCGGCTACGGCTGCCGCTTTTGACCCTCAAACCAAAGACGTCTCTGAACTCTGTCACTTCGAAGAGGCGGTTAAGGATTGTGTCAGATACGGTTGCATTAGCAACGTAGAAGAAGTCCTATCAAAACTTACGCTTATTTTCAACAGAATTGAAAGGCATCCGAAAATCAGCCCGAGAAAGATTAGCAGCGTCTTTATCGGTATTGAGGCGCGCTCTCTACACTCTGACACCATAAAAATAGAAAAGGACATCAACGACGAGTTCCCTATCAGCGAAACGCTGATTAACAGCATCTTCCGCGAAGCAGAACAGGAATTTAAGAATGTATATATTCTCAAGACATTGCCTAAATATTTCGAAGTTGACGGTAAGGAAATGGACCTAAAGCCGGGTGCTATCGGCTCGCACATAAAGGCAGAAATTAACGTTATCACTTGCAGAACGCAGATAACAAAAAACATAAACCTGCTGCTCGGCAGAGCAGGCAAGAAACTTGCAGGATTCATCTGCACTCCGCTCGCCGCTTCGGGAATAACTTTGACCGAAGAGGAAAAAAGGCTCGGATGCGTGCTGGTGGATTTCGGGGCTGACATAACAACGGTTTCAATTTACAAAAACAACCACCTGCAATATCTTAACGTTATACCTATGGGCTCAAGAAACATTACAAGGGACCTGACAACCCTGAACCTTCTTGACGACCAGGCGGAACTGGTGAAGAAAACTTACGGCATCATCGACGACTCCGAAATACCGGAATCTTCACTCTACGGTATCCGCTCATTAGATATAGTTAACTATATAAAGGCAAGAATGGAAGAGATTTTCATAAATATCCACAACCAAATCAAACTTGCCAACTTCACAGAAGAGCAACTCCCTAAAGGATTTGTTTTCATCGGTAAAGGCTCTAAATTGAGAGGATTGGCGAATGCTATTGCCAAGCAAACAAAGATGCCGTTTAGACTCGGCGGACACATCGACGCTCCTGAAAGGTCTGAATACGCCGACAATATCCAACTGCTTTCTATGCTTGACGCAATCTCAGAGGATATCGACAGCAACTACACAAGCCTGTTCACTCCGGAATTTGCTATAAATAACGACGACAACGAAAACGAAGAAGTTGCCGTTGAAGAAAAGAATCCAGCAAGAGAAGTGAAAGAAATCAAAAAACCTCGAAAACAAAAATTCGGATTATTCGGAAAAGTCAAGAACTTCCTCGGGGAACTGAGCGATGCCGCTGCTGGCAAAGATATGGACGATGACGATGAGAATGACGATAATGACAGTATAACAAACCGCCGTTTCTAATTTTAATTGTCCATCAGATAGGAGATTGATAATAAATTGATTAATTTTGCAGAAAATTCTGAAAAGGATTTTCCAGTTATATAAATTGATATGTTTAAAGACGGTTACGATATAGCACAATCATCAACGGTTTTTCCACCGGAACAGGAATCTAAAGTTGTCAGTTTCAACGAAAACGGCACACCTATCATCAAGGTCGTCGGCGTTGGAGGTGGCGGAGACAATGCCGTTGACCACATGTTTGAGCAAGGTATTGACGGCGTTTCATTCGTCGTTACGAATACCGACCGCCAGGCTCTTGAAACCTCTAAAGTGCCTAACCAACTGCTTCTTGGCCCGCAAACATGCCGCGGTCTTGGTGCCGGAAACGAACCTGGAAAAGCAAAGAAAGCCGCTGAAGAAAGTTCCGAAGATATTGCTAAACTCTTCGATGAAGATACTAAACTGGTATTTATCACTGCCGGAATGGGCGGTGGAACGGGTACCGGCGCTGGTCCTATTGTTGCAAAAATTTCCCGTGAAATGGGGAAACTAACAATCGGTATAGTTACCATTCCTTTCCTGTTCGAGGGTAAAA
Source organism: uncultured Prevotellaceae bacterium (assembly GCA_900541935.1). Classification (GTDB taxonomy): domain Bacteria; phylum Bacteroidota; class Bacteroidia; order Bacteroidales; family Muribaculaceae; genus Limisoma. Next base: position 35,394 of record UQLZ01000017.1, read on the forward strand.
AGAAAATCGTAAAAGCTCTTGACGGCGCTTCCGAAATGAGCAAGTACGTAGATGCTCTGCTTGTCATCAACAACCAGCGCCTGACTGAAATTTATCCGGACCTCGACTTCGACAACGCCTTCGACAAGGCTGATGATACGTTGACAATCGCTGCAAAAAGTATCTCTGACATGATTAATATGAGAGGTAAAATCAACCTCGACTTTGAAGATATTAACACAACGCTCCGAAACGGTGGTACTGCAATCATCAGTAGCGGTTACGGGGAAGGTGAAAAGAGAGTTACAGCAGCTATCAGAGACGCACTAAACTCTCCATTGCTGAAAAACCAAGATATCAAGACGTCAAAAAGATTCCTTTTCGTGGTATATTACTCTCGAGAGAATAACGACAGGCCATTCAAAATGGGAGAAATGGACGAAATCGACGCTTTTATGGCTAACTTCGCTCAAGACGTTGACGTTATCTGGGGTTCTGCCGTTGACAACACTCTTGGCAACAAGGTGAAAATTACAATCCTTGCTGCCGGTTTTGACGCTACTATTGGCGACTTTGACCAGAAAAAGGAAATAAAACTTTCTGACAGCAACGACCAAAGAAAAGCCCCTACACAAATCAGCATCAAGGAAGAAAAACCTGATGATGACAAAAGAATTGAAGACATATACGGCCAAGAACTCGTTGCAACACGAAAAATGGATGCCGTTGCTTCAAGGTATATAGTTCTTACCAAAGAGCAGATGGATAACGATGCCGTTATCAACTTTATTGAAAAAAATGCTACCTTTGCCAGAGGTATGAATATTGAACTGCAAGAGGAATGGAAAAACCTCGTTGCAGATAAAAACGATGACAACAAGACTCTGGAAAAGACAAATACAAATACTAAACATATATCATTCAACTAAATAAAATTTAAATATATGAGTCTCTTCGATAAAATTAGCGCCGACATTAAGGCAGCAATGCTTGCCCGTGATAAAGTACGCTTGGAAGCCCTCAGAGGCATTAAGAAAGAATTCCTTGAAGCGAAAACTGCAAAAGGCAGTGACGGGGAACTCCAGGATGACGCTGCAACCAAGATCCTTGTGAGAATGGTAAAGCAAAGAAAAGAAAGTGCTGAAATATTCTCGCAAAATAACCGTGCCGAATTGGCAGAAGAAGAATTGGCTCAAGCAAGAGTAATCGAGGAATACCTTCCTAAGCAACTATCTGAAGAGGAACTGACTGATGCACTTAAGGCTATTATAGAGAAAGTTGGAGCCACTTCTGCTAAAGATATGGGCAAGGTTATGGGTACTGCCACTAAAGAACTCGCCGGAAAAGCAGAAGGTAAGGCTATCTCTGCTAAGGTGAGAGAATTACTTGCATAAAAACTAATAAAAAAATATATAATGTTAACACTCGCTGCTATTAAAGAAAATCCTCAGCAGATTATTGAACGCCTCGGAGTAAAGAACTTCGACGCAGAGGAGATGATTAATAAGATTTTAGAGTTAGACAAAACTCGTCGAAATGCTCAAACCCAATTTGACCGCAATGGTGCGGACCTAAAGAAATTGGCTTCGCAAATCGGCGCGCTTATGAAAGAAGGCAAAAAAGATGAGGCTGAGCAAGTTAAAGCCACTGTTGCCGAATTGAAAGAAACAAACAAGAAAATAGAAGAAGAACTGGACGAGGCAGCCGCTGAAATCACTGAAATTCTTCTATCTATTCCAAATACTCCTTGTGACATGGTTCCACGTGGAAAATCGGCTGAAGACAATATCGTGGAAAAAGAAGGTGGCGTTATTCCTAACCTTCCGGAAGATGCCCTTCCTCACTGGGACTTGGCGAAAAAGTATAACCTTATCGACTTCGAACTTGGTGTTAAAATTACCGGTGCAGGCTTCCCTGTATATATCGGAAAAGGCGCCAAATTGCAACGTGCACTTATTCAATTCTTCCTCGACGAGGCTTCTAAGGCTGGTTATCTTGAAACTCAACCTCCTTACGTTGTCAACGAAGCATCTGGTATCGGCACTGGCCAATTGCCTGACAAAGAAGGACAAATGTACCACTGCGGACTTGATAACCTTTACCTTATCCCAACAGCGGAAGTTCCGGTAACAAACATATACCGTGACGTTATCCTCGAAGAAAAAGACCTTCCTAAAAAGAACTGCGCTTACTCTGCATGCTTCAGAAGAGAGGCTGGCTCATACGGTAAGGACGTTCGCGGTCTTAACAGACTTCACCAATTCGACAAGGTGGAAATTGTTCGCATTGAGAAACCGGAAAACTCTTACGCCGCTTTGGAAGAAATGAAGGCTCACGTTCAAAGCCTTGTTGAAAAACTTGAATTGCCTTGGCATATCCTTCGCCTTTGCGGTGGCGATATGAGTTTCACTTCTGCTATCACTTTCGACTTCGAAGTTTACTCTGCCGCTCAAAAGAGATGGTTGGAAGTAAGTTCTGTTTCTAACTTCGAAAGTTATCAGGCTAACCGTTTGCACTGCCGTTACAGAAACGCCGACAAGAAGATTACTCTCTGCCACACTCTTAACGGTTCTGCTTTGGCATTGCCGAGAATCGTTGCCGCTATCTTGGAGAATAACCAAACTCCAGAAGGAATCAGAGTTCCAAAAGTTCTCGTTCCTTACACTGGCTTTGAAATCATCGACTAATACAGTCTATTAAATAAACAAATGGGTCTATCTGAACAACTCCGATAGACCCATTTTATTTATAACGCTTCTGCGACGGGGGATTTTTGTATCATCGTGATAATATCGTAAGCATCGTGAACGGTCGGAACATTGAGAACAACCATCGAATGCTTGCCATTTGTGTCACGGAACTGGCAACGGCGCGGGTGCTGCTGCAAATAAGTTATCATCCGTCCAAATTCCGGCGAATTATAATATGCGGCATTGTCTGCCGACACAAAATAAAGTAGCATCTTCGACTGCTTTAGAACAATCTTCTCTATACCTAAAGATTTTGCCAAGCGACGCAGAGAAACGACCAATATCAACTCCTTTGCCTCATGCGGAATCTTACCGAAACGGTCTTCCAAACGGCGGCAGAATGCCTGAACGTCCTCTTCCCTTTCCATATTGTCGAGTTCCTGATAAAGGAGAATACGCTCGCTCTCCTGCGGAACATACGTTGCCGGGAAGAGTATTTCGAGGTCGCTCTCAATCGAGCAATCAGCGGTATAGGTCTTCTCTTCTTTTTCCTCCTCAAAGGTATCGGCAAATTCCTCTGTCTTCAACTCGATAACCGCCTCTTTGAGTATCTTCTGATAGGTTTCATAGCCTAAGTCGGCGATAAACCCGCTCTGCTCTGCTCCCAAAAGGTTTCCGGCACCACGGATGTCAAGGTCCTGCATAGCAATATGTATTCCGCTGCCGAGGTCTGAGAAACTCTCTATTGCCTGCAAGCGGCGGCGGGCAACGTCGGTAAGGCGTATTCCTGCCGGAACAAACATGTAGCAGAATGCCTTCTTATTACTTCTTCCTACCCTACCCCTCAACTGGTGCAACTCACTCAAACCGAAGTTCTGGGCATTGTTGATAATTATCGTATTAACGTTTGGCATATCAAGACCCGACTCAATGATTGTTGTTGCAAGCAGAACGTCATACTTATGGTTAGTAAAGTCAAGTATTGTCTGCTCAAGCAAATCTGGTGCCATCTGACCGTGACCAATAACGGTACGGGCATCAGGGATAAGGCTCTTAACCTTCGTTTCAAGCGTAAACAACTGCTCGATACGGTTATTGACAATAAATACCTGGCCGCCTCGCGACAGTTCAAAGTTTATCGCCTCCTTCAATATATCATCATCAAGAGCGGTAACAGTTGTGAGAATTGGATACCTGTTTGGCGGGGCGGTACGGATAACGCTTAGGTCACGAGCCGACATCAACGAGAACTGCAGCGTCCTTGGTATCGGTGTTGCCGACATGGTCAAAGTATCAACATTAACCTTCATCTGCTTCAACTTCTCCTTAACGCTAACGCCAAACTTCTGCTCCTCATCAATGATAAGAAGCCCCAAATCCTTAAATTTGATGGTTTTTCCTATCAGTTTATGGGTTCCTATGATAATATCTATCTTGCCTTCCGCCAATTCTTCCGTAATCCGCTTTATATCCTTTGGTTTCCTTGCACGGCTGATATATTCAACACGGGCTGGAAAGTCCTTCAAACGCTCGCTAAACGTGTTGTAATGCTGGTATGCAAGCACAGTGGTAGGAACAAGAACTGCTGTCTGCTTACCGTCGGTAGCCGCCTTAAAAGCAGCCCTGACGGCTATCTCGGTCTTTCCAAAACCAACATCACCGCAAATCAGCCTGTCCATTGGCTTTTCGCTCTGCATATCTGCCTTAACCTCATTCGTTGCCTTAAACTGGTCGGGAGTGTCCTCATAGATGAACGACGCCTCAAGTTCCTGCTGCAAGTATCCGTCGGGAGAGAAGGCAAAGCCTTTCTCAGAGCGGCGTGCCGCATAGAGTTTGATAAGGTCGCGGGCTATATCCTTTAATTTTGTCTTGGTCTTTTCCTTGAGTTTGTTCCATGCACCAGAGCCAAGTTTATTCAATCGTGGCTCTACGCCCTCCTTACCTCGGTATTTGGCAAGTTTGTGGAGCGAATGGATGGAAACGAATATCTTGTCATCATTAAGATAAGTCAGTTTAATCATTTCCTGCATCTTGCCGTTGACGGCAGTACGGACAAGACCGCCGAACTTTCCAACACCATGGTCAACATGCACAATATAATCGCCAACCTCAATCTGCGACAATTCTTTCAAAGAGAGAGCCAACTTTCCAGAACGGACGCGGTCGCTCTTTAATGAATATTTGTGGAAACGCTCAAATATCTGATGATCGGTAAAGACGCATACTTTCTTCTCATTATCAACAAAGCCCTCGTGTACAGTCTTCAAAACAGGCTCAAAGGCTATTTTATCTCCTCGGTCCTCAAATATTGAACGCAACCTTGCAAACTGTGGCTCATTGTCTGAAAGTATGTAAATCTTATATCCCTGCTTTTCATAATCCTTGAAAAGTTGGCTTATAAGGTCAAAATTCTTATGGAGCAAACCTTGCGGCGAGGTATCGAAAGAAAGTCGGGCATCATAATCCGCCGTCCCCTGATATGAATATTCAAAAAACCTCATTGAGTCAAGACTTGCTGTAAACTTCTCGGGAGAAACAATATTCAGCATTGCATTTGCATCACCCTCACGAGCAATGACGGTACTCTGTGATATTGTTTCACCGGCAATGGAAGTAACCCGATTAAGCAGCCACGCCCTGTCGTGAACCAAAAGGATAGTATCCCTACCGGCAAAATCAAGCATTGACTGGGCATCTGGCGTGCGTCCGCTGATATTGTTGACAACGCAAATACTTTCCAACTGTGCCTCCGACAACTGACTCTCTATATTGAACGTTCGGATACTCTCTATATCATCACCGAAAAAGTCAACACGGTAAGGCATCTCATTGGCAAAGGAGAATATATCAAGAATAGAACCCCTGACAGCAAACTGCCCTGGCTCATAGACATAGTCAACCTCCTCAAAGCCATACTCTCGTAACCGCTTTTCAACTTCAACAAGGTCTGCCGTTCCCCCTACGGTGAACTGAATTGTCTGCGCATCAATCTTTTCCTTTGAAGCTACCTTCTCGGCAAGCGCTTCAGGATAAGTAACCACCCAACGCAACTTCCCGTCGCCCCAACGGTTAAGCACTTCCGCACGGAGAATCTGAGAAGGTGGGTCCTCCTGACCATACTTGATATCCCGCTTGTAGCCCGACGGGAAAAGAAGTACGCTCTCTTCACCGTTGATATGCACAAGGTCGTTATACATATACCCTGCCTCATCCAAATCGTTCGCAACGACCAAATAAGGCTTGGATACTTTTGGCATTTTAGAAAAAAGGAAAGATGCCGACGAACCACTAAGCCCGTCGAGCGACACACTACGCAATGACGAATTGCCGACCAACTCTCTGATTGCACCTATTCGCGTTGGCCCTACAAGCAATTCACACAATTCATTCAGTTTCATACTGCGAAGATACACCAATCCAAACGCATTTGAAAGAATAATACCGATTTTGTCAGAAATCCTGATTTTTAGCAGGATATTGCACTAATCTCAAAATAATTTTGGCAGAAAATGTAAGAAATCTCAAAATCTTGGCAGATTGAGAACGGAATTTGCCCGCTATCTCCTCCACTTTTGCATCGGCATTTTGGAGAACAACGGCATAAGCAGCAATATATCTTTGCAACTGAAAACCAAACCGGTTGTAAGATTCGGATAAAAACAAGGCACTCCTCAACGGAATGCCTTAAAGAGTAAATTTTAAAATCTAATGATATGATTAGTAATTCTCACAACGCAGTTGGAAATATGCTTTCGGATGCTTGCAAACAGGACAAAGTTCCGGAGCCTCTTTACCGAAATGAATATGGCCACAGTTTATGCACTGCCAGAAGCAGTCGCCGTCACGAGAGAAAACAACCTTATCTTCAATATTGGCAAGCAATTTGCGGTAGCGTTCCTCATGCTCTTTCTCGATTGCTGCAACGCCTTCAAAAGTCGCGGCAATGCTGTCGAAACCTTCTTCGTATGCCTCTTTTGCAAACTGGGCGTACATCTCTGTCCATTCATAATTTTCACCAACGGCTGCATCTGCAAGGTTTGCCATTGTTTCAGGCACTTCTCCACCGTGGAGCAACTTGAACCATAACTTTGCGTGCTCGCGTTCGTTGCCTGCTGTTTCTTCAAAAATCTTGGAAATCTGAACATAGCCGTCCTTCTTTGCTTTAGATGCGTAATAAGTGTACTTGTTTGTTGCTTGCGATTCGCCAGCAAACGCAATCTTCAGGTTAGCCTCTGTTTTTGTTCCCTTCAGTTCTTTCATCTTAGGTTTCTTTTTATGTTAAACAAATCGTTTTGTCAAAGCCTTTGAATATATCACTGTCTGCGTCAAACCCCTGGAGGCAAGATAACTGATAAACGACAGCCAGAGAATATCATTTGACTTTACATTCGTAAAGTTAACACAAAAGAAATATATTACAAAGAAAAATAACGTTGAAAGAAACAATGTTAACAACATTTGACGGGTTGCGGTCAAACCGACAAAAACGCCATCCCAGATAAACGCCGCCATTCCGGCAACTGGAACCAACGCCGCCCAATAGCGATACTCTGCCGCACAGGCAACGACCTCAACATCATCTGTCAACAATCGCATTATCCCGCTTCCGGATATAGTATAAGCAATAGAGAACATTGACATAACTATCACACCCCACAGGAAAAGACGCTTGACACATCTGCCCAAATCGGTATAGTTCCGCTCACCATAGTACCTGCCAACAAGAGCCTCGCCTGCATAGGCAAAGCCGTCCATAAAGTACGAATAGATGATGAATAACTGCATTATCAGGGCATTTACTGCAAGGATAGTGTCTCCGCTTCTCGCTCCTGCTGAAGTAAAGAAAAGCACTACGGACATCATGCAAAGGCTTCGGAAAAATATATCACCGTTAACCTTGAAGAATCCGCCCAAATGCGAAACAACTTTCCTAAATTCTATCACTGTGGCTATGGCATGCCTTGCAAGCATCTTCCTTGCCATAACGAGCGACAGCAAAAAGCCTGACCACTGAGCAGCAAGAGTACCAACGGCTATACCAATAAAGCCCATATCAAAAGCGAAGACGCACAGCAAACTGACAACGAAATTGACAACGTTGACAACAATGGCAACAGTCATCGGATAAACGGAATTCTGCATACCAACGAACCATCCGGAAATGCTCATCGTTGCAAGTATTGCCGGTGCTCCCCATACGCAAATGCCGAAATAATCAATAACGAGCCGCTGAACCTCATCACTTGGAGAGATTGCAAGCAAAAGGAGCCTGCTTAGCGGATATTGCAACGCAATTATAGCAACTCCTATCACAACAGCAAGAAAGACAGAGCGTGAAAGGGTAAGCAGTATATCGCCATTATCCTTTCTGCCAAATGCCTGTGCTGTTATTCCGCTCGTTCCCATCCTGAGGAAACCAAAGTTCCAGTAGGTTAGGTTAAACATAGTTGCACCGACAGAAACAGCACCTATAAACGCAGTTTCCCCGATATGCCCGGCAATGGTCAAATCCATAAGCCCTAATAGAGGGACTACGATATTCGACACTATTGAGGGAACGGCTATGCGGAGAATCTGCCTGTTCATTGCTTTACTGTTTTGTTAAAGTCTTGCTGCTTTTTGCTCAAGAGCCTCTTTTGCCAACCTGTTCGCCATAACTACAGCCTTAGTGATATGGTCGCACACATGGTCCTTACCAATAAGTGCTTCGATATTCGCTCTTTCCAATGCTGAATGGACGTTTGGATTAACGCCGGAAAGAACAACGTGAATACCTTCCTGCTTTGATGATTTGATAAGGATTTCAAGGTTGTGGATAGCCGTTGAATCGATAAAAGGAACCTTTCTCATTCTCAAAATACGCACTGCTGGCTTGTCACCCATTGAGCGCATCATCTCATCAAATTTTGTTGCAACGCCGAAGAAGAACGGACCATCTATCTCATAAACCTCAACGCCTTTCTCAAGGTCAAGGATTTCGTGAGTGGTGATTTCCGCACCTTCTGCAATATCAATCTGCTCGCCGAAATGGTGGATTTGCGTATTCTCCATAACACGTCGCAAGAAGAGGAGAATTGCAAGCAAAAGACCCATTTCAATAGCGATTGTAAGGTCAAAAACAACTGTGAGAACGAAGGTAACAATCATCACCGTTACGTCTGATTTCGGACTCTTCAGCAATGCTTTTACTGTTCGCCAGCCACTCATATTATATGAGACCATAATCAAAACACCGGCAAGACACGCCATAGGAATCAGGTTGATTAGCGGCATAAGGAACAAGAATATAAGCAGCAACACGATTGCGTGGATAATACCTGCAACCGGTGTGCGGCCGCCGTTGCTGATATTAGTCATTGTTCTGGCAATGGCTCCTGTTACAGGAATACCGCCGAAGAAAGGTACGACAACGTTTGCAATACCCTGACCAATCAACTCTGTATTTGAATTTGTCACTGTACTTGTTGCACCATCGGCTACCGTTGCAGAAAGGAGTGACTCGATTGCTCCAAGCATGGCAATGGTAAACGCAGACGGCAGCAAAGCATTGATTGTTTCAATACTAATATCTATTGAATGCGGTTGCGGTATTGAGCCTGAAAGGTTGTGGAAACGGTCACCGATTGTTTCAATGCCTGTAATTCCCAAAAATTCCTTTAGGAAATATACTACCACAGTAACGAAGATGATTGCAATCAGCGCACCAGGTAATTTTTTTGAGATATATGGCATTGCCGCAATAATTCCCAAAGACACTATACCCGTCAACAATGTTGGCAAATGTGTTGTGTCGAAATGAGTGAAATACACCGCCCATTTTGAGATAAACTCAGAAGGAAGGGCACCTGTCTGTAATCCGAAGAAGTCGGTAATTTGCGTTGAAAATATTGTCACAGCAATACCGGAAGTGAAACCGATAACAATAGGATATGGAATGAACTTGATAACGGTACCGAGTCGGAACAAACCGAGAGCAATCAGTATCAACCCAGCCATAAAGGTAGCAATAGCCAACCCTGTCAAACCAAATTGCTGGATAATTCCATAGATGATAACTATAAACGCACCTGTTGGACCGCCAATCTGAACAGTGTTACCACCAAAAGCGGAAACAAGGAAGCCACCGATAACAGCAGTTATCAAACCAACAGTCGGAGTTACTCCGGATGCAATACCAAAAGCCACTGCCAACGGCAGGGCAACAATGCCTACAACAATACCTGCGATAAGGTCGTTTTTGAATTTTGACGCATTGTAATCCTTGAAAGTCGAAAACAATTTCGGCTTGAAATCAATAGTTGATGTTACTTTCATAAAGCCTAATACAATCTTTTTCAATATTTTTTGCAAAGTTACAATTTTTTTATCAATTAACCCATTAACCTGCATAATCAATATTTCCACTTCTGGAATTTCTCAGATCCCAGGCAACGGAAAGGGCTATGCAGCGGGTCATCAATATATCATCATGGTGACCGTCCTTTGCCCCATAACTGCCATTATCCTTTCTCTCATAAGAAAGATGCTCGTTTATTGCATCACTGTCTCTCTCAATATACCGACCCTCGCGAATGCTCGCTATCTGGCGGTTTACTATCAACTGCTTTGTCTGCCTGTTGGTATGAAATCCCGGCTTAGGCCGCCCGCCCCCTACTCTCCTGCGGTACAGATTGGAATAGGCAAAGCCCAACTCATCGAGGATATACTTTGAATTTTCGCCTTCGGTGGATTTTGTTTCAAGGGTATTGCTTTCAATAACGAGTAAGGCATTACTGTAATATTTTGCAATCTGCGCAGACTTCCAAGCAATAACGTCCATATCCGCATGTCCACGCCACTGGGCAACGGTGCTGGGCTTGCAGTCATCAGAGGCTCCTCGGTCAAGAACATAGATAACCGAATAGTCAGAATCCGCCGACCTGCCACCAATATCAACAGTAACAATATACCTGTTATGACGCACATTACGTTCAGGATGCTCCCACACCTTGAACTTGCCCGTTGAATCAGGAATAAAAGAAAGACCGCTTAGAGAATCCTCGCCAACATCAGTCATACCTCCAACCTCACCAACTGCCTTTGGCGCCCGGCAATTTTCTCTCATCTTTTCCAATGCCATAGGAGAAAAAACGACCTTGTCGGTAGCAGTAAATGCCTCTACATCTGTTGAGGGAAATTCCGCCTGCATCGATGACGTCTGCTGGTACTCAAGATTCTTATGGCGATACCAGTTAATCTGCTCAAGCGTTGCTCCCATTTTCCAAAGGTTCTTTTCATAGTCATCAAGAGTGCTATAAAATGCTTCAGCATCATCTATCGGAAGTGAATATATAGTATGCTCAAACCACGGAATGAAGATACCAACCTTATCCGACTTTCCGGCACTGGCACGCAGCCATTCCTCGTGGAAGAAATTACCCAAACCGTTGGCTGTTGACTCCATAATGATAACCGACCCCGAAGTCAAGGCTACGGAACCGGAAATAGAGCGGATAACGTTTAGAGGGTCTATCATCTTGGTTTTTCTCCAAAAAGCAACTTCCGACAGGTGGGCAAGAGAAATGTCAATACCCCTAATTGCCGCAGGCGACTCGGCAGAACAAACAGTAACAGTATTCGAGCGGCCCGAAATCTGCGAGATATTCGCAGTTTTCTCGAATGGCTTGAACTTATACGGCTTTTCGGGAGAATATTCCGCAGGATAATTCATCAGGATATTTGAATAGATTCCCTTTAACGCATTCGCAGTATCCTTATTTTGCGCACACACTATGCAATTTGTATTGGCATTATGAATCAACTGCAACCAGGCAATATATGCCTCAACAAGAGTAGATATTCCGCATTGGCGCGCTTTAAGGATGATTGCGCGCACCGGATTGCCAGCCTGACGCTGCTCCTCCAATTTTGCAAGCACCTGACGCTGCGGGCGGTTTAACTGCATACTGACAAGGCGGTGCATCAACTTATCGGGAATGGCAACAGTCTTCGCTGCCCAAAACTCAAAATCATAGAGGAACCTCAACGTGTCGAAATTATACTGGTCAAGGTTTTCCGCAAAGGGGTTTTCAACGACCATCGCTTTAGGAACATATACCGTATTCCCCGACGGCTCACGAATGGCAAGACGCTCACCGCAAGCCGCAATTCCGCGAAACGGATCATAAGGCGACAGCAACGCCGCATTCCTTCTTATGTTTTCTTCATATATGCTCATAATGGTATTGATTTAAACAGGTTTTTCTCTTTAAGGGCAAAGATAAAACGGCATTGGGCTAACAGTTCGCAAAAACACCGCAACACCCATTACAAGCCTATTTCATTCGGGAGATTTGAACATTTTGTGCAAAGATAAAGCAATCGCCTGCAAGCCGTTAGCATAAATGCCGATACAGAATGCAGGCGACTAAAAATTATGCTAAATCACCATTATTGCGCATCACGAACGCATAACGCTCTGGCAGTCTTCGAATTGGTACTGCTACCAACATCATCTAATTGTATAATATCGTTATCCGCGTCAAAACAGTATGAAGCATCACTGCCATTTGGCTGGTAGCCTTTAACGGAGAATTTTGTTCTTAAATGCTCTCAAGGCATTATTTGCCATGAATAGAGTAATTTAATCCTTTTATTTCTTTATGATGTCTAGTCCTGCCATAGCGTTACACAAAAAAGTAACAAAAAATGAAAGAGACTA
>UQLZ01000018.1 GCA_900541935.1 uncultured Prevotellaceae bacterium
GAGTGCAAAGGTAAGGCGACTTTTTCATTCTACCAAATCTTTTTGCAAAAAAATTATGCTGTAAAACATATTTTTTCAAGAAATCTTTTAAGAGCCATATATTCATCTGATTTACAATAAAATAAAAAATCTCAGAATTTTTGAAAAAATTTCCGCGATTTTTCAGACGAATTTACAAACCCAATAAAAACCTATCAATATGAAAAACTTATTATCAAAAAATTATTTTCGTCAATATAAATATTTTTCAAAATTTACCACTTACAAAAGGACTGGGACAAGATATTTTGCAAGAAAATAGCCTCCAACAAGTAACCAAACATACAAAAGGGCCGCCAATACGAATGGTTTTGCACCTGCTTGTTTGAACTTGTCAAAACTTGTTTCCGTTCCAAGTGCGGTCATTGCCATAGTCAAAAGGAATGTATCGATATACTCGATTGCGCCATTCAAAGGAATTTCCTTTACACTATCAACCCCGCAAATATATTGCAAAAGGGAATTGACGCATATAACACCAATAAAACCGAATGCGAACCAAGGAATAGTTATCTTGCTTTTTTCTTTTTTACCGCCTACAGATTTTTTTCTGCCCGCAAGAGCGAAACTCATAATAACGAGGACAGGCGCGAGCATCATTACACGAATCATCTTTGTTATAGTAGCCGGGCCAGCAATACCGAGAGCATCCGTAGGGTCCATAGCATTACCTGCTCCTGCAACGTGAGCCACCTCGTGCAAAGTACTACCTGTATATATGGCCACTCCAAGATTGCTTAAGCCATCAAGCATACCAGACCTATACATTATAGGATAAAGAAACATTGAAACAGTACCGAAGATAACAACCGTAGAAACTGCGATAGCCGTTTTGTGTCCCTCACACTTAACAACAGGTTCTGCTCCCAATACAGCAGCAGCACCACAAATAGCACTACCCGTAGAAGTCATTAGCGCTGTGTCCTTGTCTAATTTCATCAGTTTGCCCAACCAAACACCAAGGAAAATCGTTCCCGCAACAATTATTGCATCAACAACAATCGCCGACAACCCCACTTCTGCGACCTGAGTAAGTGTCAATCTGAAACCGTAAAGGACAATACCCGCCCTCAAAATCTGCTTTGTACAAAACTTGATGCCTGGCACCCATGTTTCAGGCAAACGGTTCCTCAAACTGTTAGCATAAAGCATACCCAAGATGATTCCGACAATAAGCGGACTGAATGAAAGACTTTTCACAAAAGGAATCTCCGCAATATAGAAAGCAGAGAATGAAAACAATGCAATCAACAAAATTCCGTGGAGCGTATTGCTTCGATTTTCACGACTGAACATATCTAAAAAATTTTACCTTGTTATTTCAGCCGCAAAGATAAGTCTTTGTTGTTTAGTTTCCTATTTCTTAATTATTATAGGTTATAACAGAAAGTTATACAATCTATAAAGATTTGCTGTTATTTAACGCAAAATGCTCAAACACCCCAGCCAAACCATCAACCTTTCCCTGTTGGCGAACGAAACTAAATTCGCGAATCATCGGCATTCCATCAATATCAACGATACGCAACTTACCCATTGCCAATTCTTTGACTATAGAGCGAACCGATACAATGCCTATACAATCTGCTCTTTCGATAAAAGTTTTAATACTTTCGGTGCTACCCAAGTACATCATAACATTCAGCATTGATAACTTTATATTATGTTTCTCAAGAGCCTTCTCAATCACTTCCAACGTTCCCGAGCCACGCTCACGTAGCGCCAACGGAAAATCGAGTAATTGCCGAGGCTTGATTGCCTCACCAATAGGCAAACGGCAATCGGTTCTGACAACGGCAACCAACTCGTCGCTAATAAAAGGAGTATATCGAAGCATCGGATTTTTTGAAATGCCTTCAACCAAACCAAGGTCTATCCTATTTTCAAGAACTGATGTTTCAATCTCACTTGAATTGCCACTAATAAGCGACAGTGTGACATTTTCAAATTTTGATATATAATCCGCAAGCAGCGGAGGCAGAACGTATTGGGCTATAGTCGTGCTTGCACCCATTTTCAACTCGCCAACATATTCACCACGCAAAAGGTGCATATCATACTCAAGCCGCTTATAGTCATCAAGTATTTTTTCGCAATGCTCCAGCAACAACTTCCCGGCACCTGTCAAAGCAATAACATTTCCACGTCTTTCAAAAAGCCGCGTCTGGTAAATAGACTCCAATTCCTGAATATGCTTAGTTATGGCAGGCTGGCTTACGAAAAGTTCCTTGGAAGCCTTTGTAAAACTCAAATTCTGGGCAACTGAGCGAAAAACCTTTAATCTGAAATCTGTCATAGTCTGGAGTTAGGCGATATTAAAAAAGTCGGTTCAGCCGCAATGCAGCCAAACCGACAAACAAATTATTCTACTTTATGCAAGTCGTGTCCCATCCTATCCTTCTTTGTGTGAAGGTAGAACCTGTTATAATCGTTCGGTTCTATTTCTACTGGCACGTTTTCGGTAACCGAAAGTCCGTAACCAATAAGACCGACCCTCTTTAACGGGTTATTAGTCATCAATCTCATTTTCTTAACGCCAAGATCGTGGAGGATATTAGCACCAACGCCGTAGTCGCGCTCATCAGCCTTAAATCCGAGACACAAGTTTGCCTCAACAGTATCCATACCGTTTTCTTGCAACTTATATGCCTTCATCTTATTCATCAAGCCAATGCCTCTGCCCTCTTGGTTAAGATAAACAATGACGCCCTTGCCTTCCTTCTCAATCATCTGCATTGCCTTATGCAACTGTGGTCCGCAATCGCAACGGTGAGAACCGAAAATATCACCTGTTGCACAAGAAGAGTGAACACGAACAAGAATCGCCTCCTCCTCATCCCAAGTACCCTTTATTAGGGCTACATGCTCAAGGCCGTTGCTTTTCTGACGGAAAGGAATAAGTCTGAAATGGCCATACTCTGTTGGCATATCAACTTCTTCTCCCTTCTCAACGATAGACTCTTGCTTTAGACGGTAAGCAACGAGGTCATTTATAGAAATCAACTTCAAGTTGAACTCATCAGCCATCTTTCTCAACTCTGGGAGACGTGCCATTGTACCGTCATCGTTCATAATCTCCATCAACGCACCCGCAGGATATAGACCGGCAAGGCGAGCCATATCAACGGCAGCCTCAGTATGACCGGTACGACGCAAAACGCCCTTATCCTGAGCATAAAGCGGATTAATATGCCCCGGTCTGCCAAAATCAGAAGCCTTGGCATTAGGATCGGCAAGAGCCTTTATTGTTTCTGCCCTATCGTGTGCCGAAACACCTGTAGAGCAACCTTCCAATTTATCAACAGTGACAGTAAACGGTGTTCCGAGTACGGAAGTATTATTAACCACCTGAACATCAAGGTCCAATTCACGGCATCTTGACATGGTTATCGGTGCGCAAAGAACGCCACGAGCATGCTTGAGCATAAAGTTTACCTTTTCTGCCGTAATCTTTTCAGCTGCAATAATCAAATCGCCCTCGTTCTCTCTGTCTTCATCATCTACAACGATAACGAACTCACCATTTCTGATATCCTCAATGGCATCTTCTATTCTGTCTAATTTAATGTCACTCATAGGAAAATACGTTCTTTATTTATATAATGCTGTCAATTCATCTGATACTTTTATGATTGACTTTATCTCTTTTTTCAAATTTTTCTGCTGACGGGTACCGAGCAAATAGCCAAGCAAGCCGATTGGCAACAATGCCATAACAAAATAGCCCAGCACTTTGTTCTTTATCGGATAGTAAAGGAACAGCGACTTCAATACCGGATAGTCCATCAACTTGTTAATTACCAACCGCTTTTCAGAATTGCCCAAATATTCAACTAATGACTCAAGTTTTGCAGACAAATCCATTAACTGCTCTTTATCGTAACCCTCTGTCCAATATGTCTTATACGACTGCAAGCCTTTATACCTGTCAAGGTATGCAACTGCAAGAGTCTTAACCTCATCTATTCTCGCTATTGCAACATCAGTAACGACCTCGTCCATAATAACATCTTTCAACTCAATATGACGTATTGAAGACCTGCCAAGAAGTTTTTTAAATTTGTCGATATAAACCTCCATCTTGAACACATCGGAGTCGTTAACCGCTTTATATGTCAAGAATATACCCAACGGTAGCAAGACTGCAGAAGAAGCCCAAATGCCTTCCCACACCGCCAAACGACCGTCACGGGCCATCTTATAACCAGCCGTATCAATAATATAGTAGAAGATAAAGAGGAATACTGAAACAACAATTGGCATACCCAAACCTCCCTTACGGATAATAGCACCGAGCGGAGCCCCGATAAAGAAAAATATCAAGCAGGCAAAAGAAAGGGTAAATTTCTTGTGCATCTCAATCTGGTGACGGATAATGGTTTTCTTGTCATCGGTAGTTGAAAAACTCTTGAACTCCATCTCGCCAACATTCTGGTTGGCTCGCTCAATAGCATACGAAACATACCTCTGACGCTCCCTTATTGTCTTACCTCTAAAGATAGAATCCACATTCACCAAAGCCGTTACTGGGGCAAACTTCTTTCTTGTCTTTACAGGCAAACCATTTTCAATACGGGTGGAATAGGTGTTAACACCTGCATACTCCCTGTCGAGAAGCATAGCTCCGTAGCCTCTGCCAATACTGTCGAGACGGACATTCACGGAATCAATGGTATGCTGCAACTCGGAAATATTCTTACCAACATACTGGTTACGCATACTGCTATCATCCATTCGCGTAAAACTCGCATCAAAAGGAATCATAATCTCCTTATTGTCGAATGACTCGCGACGGTAAGGGACATTGCCACGCGCAACTTGCTGCTCTTGGAGGTTTTCAAAAGACTCACCATTCCAAAGGTTTAGGAAAAGGTGCTTTTTATCATCTGTAAAACTCATCTTACCAGAATCAGCAAGAATAATGCTGGCATTACTGAATCCTGACGACAGGTCATAAATCATCAGGTCATAAAGTTTGCCGTTATCACGGTTCTTTTTCTGAACGTAAAGGTTATAGCCCGTAATCTGGTCATAGAAAACGCCTTCCGGGATTTCCAATTCTGGAGACTTCTGCCTCATAGAGAACAGCAACGTCCACATCTTTACCTGGGCATGCGGCAGCACGTTATTCTGAAAGAAAAATGCGCCAACGGAAATAAATGAAATTAGCACAATCAGCGGACTCATCACCTTCAGCAAAGAAATGCCTGAAGCCTTAAGAGCCGTCAGTTCAAAATGCTCGCCAAGATTACCGAATAGCATCAGCGATGCAAGCAGAATAGCCAAAGGCAACGCCATTGGCACCATTGTCAACGCCGCATAAAAAAACAGTTCCGCTATCAGCGATACCTCCAAACCCTTTCCTACGAGTTCATCGATATACCTCCACAGAAACTGCATCAAAACGATAAAAAGGCAAATGCAGAATGTCATGAGGAACATCGGCAAATACCCCTGCAGCATGAATGTATATAGTTTTTTTACTTTTATCATTTGAATTATAATTCTTTGCAAAATTAGCGAAAAAAATGGGATTACCTATCCGCCATTATAAAATATTCACAATTTGCAGAAATAATGAGCAAAAATAATATGCACAACCAAACAATAAATAGCATTTACGCCCCGTGTTGGTACATTAGATTTCAATTGCGTCCGTTTTTGCAAACAATCAATTAACCGCCTTCCACTACCACCTACATACTATAAATACTATTTGCACTTTCCGTGCTCCTACAGAGTGCTTTTAATGAGGTAATGCCGACATGGGGCGCTGCCCCAGGCTGATGAAACATTGGGCTTCCAGCCCGTTAACAACACAAATGTTTTAACGACACATATCGCGGACACTCTGCAGAGTGTCCCTACTGTAGCATGATTGTAAAACACTGTTAATCCGTTAAGTGTAGGGACGAAATGCATTTCGTCCGCCGTGGGCAATGACGTATGCAAAAACGGCACATTTTCGGATATTTTTTCAAAATACCACTATAGCAAACACAACGCAACAAATTGTTTATCACTCGTTTGTAGCAATATATTGCAAATATATCCACGCCACGCGGAAACAAAAACTATCTCCTATCTATAAAAATAACGGTTGCACTTAAAAAATGCAACCGTTTACATTATATCAAATTGGATTATTTATCCAATCCTTTGTCGCGGAGGAGGGCGTCTGCATTTGGACGGTGTCCGGCAAAGTCTTCATAAAGAACCATTGGGTCCTCATCATTACCTGATTGTAGAGCAACTTTCAATTTTGCTGTTGTTTCAGCGTCGAAGATGCCGTTTTTCTTAAATACTTCGAAGCCGTCGCAGTCAAGCACTTGTGCCCAGATATAAGTATAGTATCCAGCCGCATATCCGTCACTGCTGAAGATGTGGTTGAAGTAAGTTGAACGGTATCTGAAAGGAATTTGCTCCGGCATACCGAGTTTGTCAGCAACGCTCTTTTCAAATTCTGCAGCATTAACGCCTTCAAGGTTAGTCAACTTGTGCCATTGAAGGTCAAGCAAAGCAGCACCTGCCAACTCTGTATTAACGAAACCTTGGTTGAACTTGCTTGAATCAATAAGTTTCTTCACCAATTCTTCTGGAATCACCTCGCCAGTTTTATAGTGACGTGCATAAATCTTCAACATTTCCGGTTCAAGCATCCAGTGTTCGTGGATTTGAGACGGGAACTCAACGAAGTCGCGGTCAACATTAGTACCAGCATTACCCTTATACTGAGTCTTAGTCAACATACCATGAAGGCCATGACCAAATTCGTGGAACATTGTCTCAACTTCGTCAAGAGTCAACAAAGAAGGAGAGTCTGCTGTTGGTTTTGTAAAGTTTCCAACGTTATAAACAATAGGTCTAACGCCCTTTGTTCCGTTTGCTTCTTGGAAAACGAACATCCAAGCACCTTGACGCTTGCCAGCACGGGCATAGTAGTCAGTCATAAATGTAGAAAGGTGTGAACCGTCCTTGTCAAATACCTCATAAACCTTAACGTCAGGGTGATACAAAGGAACGCCTGTCACTTCCTTGAAAGTTATGCCATAAAGGCGTTCTGCCATTGTGAAGATACCCTTTCTAACGCTTTCTATTGGGAAATATGCACGAACGTCATTCTCATCGAAGTTGAATTTCTCCTTCTTTACCTTTTCTGCATAGTAATAATAGTCCCAACCAGCAATCTTGAAGTTACCGCCATGCTTGTCAACATACTTCTGCATATCGGCAATTTCCTCGTGAGCCTTGGCAACAGCAGGGTTCCAAACCTTCATAAGCAATTCCTCAGCAGCATCAACAGTCTTCGCCATTACGTTATCTGTTTGGAAAGCAGCATAATTTTCGAAACCGAAAAGTTTAGCCTTCTTAGCACGAAGAGCGAGAATTTGGTTAATAAGAGCCTTATTGTCGTTCTCATCATTATTGTTAGCAAGGTTAATATATGCCTTAAACATCTTTTCGCGAAGATCTCTGTTATCAGCATAAGTAAGGAAAGGAAGACGGCTCGGTCCGTGCAAAGTGAATACCCACTTGCCTTTAAGTCCCATTGCCTCAGCCTCTTCAGCAGCAACGGCAATACTTGAAGCAGGAAGGCCTGACAAATCCTCTTTTTTATCAACAACTAATTTCCATTTATTAGTGTCTTTAACTATATTATTACCGAAAGCAAGGTTAAGAGAAGCCAACTGCTCATTGATTTTCTTTAACTCAGCCTTTTGCTCTGGAGTCAACAAAGCACCACTTCTTACAAAACTCTTGTAATACTTCTCAAGCAATCTCTTTTGCGGTTTTGTAAGGTTAAATTTAGCCTGATTGTCATATACCTCCTTGAAACGAGCAAACAATCTGTCATTCATCATAACTTCATCACTATGCGAAGCCATCAAAGGAAATGCCTCTGCTCCAATTTCCTGCATGTGCGGAGTTTGAAGAGTTTCGTAAACACCATTGAAAGCATACATAACATTTTCAAGCAACTGACCTGCATTGTCGAATGCAACAACAGTATTGTCGAAATCAGGCAACGCACGGTTATTGATAATTGCCTCAATGTCTCTGTTATGACGGGCAATGCCTTCTTTTAAAGCAGGCAAATAATCATCCTCTGTAATTTTTTCAAAAGGAGGGATGTTGAAAGGAGTGTTATAATCACTCAAAAAAGGATTCTCTGCTACCATAGTTCCAGATAGAGCCAATGCGGATCCAACGCAAAGTGCTTTGATTTTTTGATTGATTTTCATATTAATTATTTATTAGTTAGTTTGTTTTCAAATACAGAAATTACGGGATAATGGTCTGACGATTCGGTCTTTGCAACAAAGGTACATACAGGACGACATTTTCGTGGATCATAAAATATATGGTCTATACGAAAATAAAACCTGCTGTCGTGATACGTGTTAGAGTAACCCAAACCTGCATCTTTCATCGCATCGCTCATATCTCCTTTTATTGTAAGATATGAATAGGTGTAAGGCGGGTCATTGAAATCCCCACAAATAAAAATTTTAGCCTTTGGGTCTGCGACAGAAAGGCTGTCGGCAACCGCTCTGATTCTCTCCGCCTGGTGTGAGCGTTTTTGTGCAGCAGCAACCAGTTTGCCCAACAGCCTTGAACGCACTCCCCTCAACGAAGAATCCTCAACCTTCTTATTAGTCAGCTTCAAATACAATTCCTTATCTGAATCTGTCAATCCAATCGACTCAAGATGTGTATTTAGAATATAAACCGTTCCTTTAAGAGCTTCTGTTTTAAACACTTCTAAATTAAAATAGCCATCATCTCCTTCTGAAAGGACTAATGAAACAGGCTTCTTAGAAAGAAAACCGCATATATTCATAAAATTAGAAGCATAATCATAAGGATAACGAGCCTTCATTCTCGCCAACAAATCTTCATTAATGCCCCTTTGGTTCATTTTAACATAAGTCTGTCCCTCCTGCAAACACACAAAATCAGGATTGTACTCCAATATATCCTCAATGACACCAACTATTCTGTTTTCATTATCCGTTATACTCATGTGTTTGGCATTATAACTCATCAACGTAAAACAGTCAGACGTTTTAACCTCATCATAGTTATTGAAGTGCAAAGGGAAAAAAGTCATTATCTGCGGAACAGTTGCCGCCAACGCCACTAAAGATATAAGCAAAAACACCCTATGGGTAAATATCCAGAAAAGAAAAGTAAAAAGCAGCAAAACAAACGTAATAGGATAAGCCATCGAAAAAGCCGAGACATAGCCCATTGTATTTGGATTAATATGACCGCTGAACGCCGACAAAATATACATTGCAACCACAATAATATTGATTGCAAGCATAACCTTGACAAGCGCATTCATCTTACCCTTCTGTTTATTTTTCCCCTTACCTTTCTTTTTCATTTCAATCTCTTACTCAAATAGACCAATCGCTCCTTGTCGGTCTTAGACAATGAATTATAACCCGACTGCCTTACCTTTTTCAGCAAATCATCCATTTCACGCTCTATCTCTATCTGGCTCTGCTGGTCCGGCAAATGCAAAATTACGCATTTTTTCTTTTTCTTCAACCATTTATACTTAGCATTCAAAGCCACCATAACGCCGGCAAAGATACCCCCAAAATGAGCAAGAAGTCCACCATAATTCCCCTTACCCGCCGTAAGAAGCATAAAAGCGATATAGATAATTGCAATCCACTTAATTTTCACCGCACCAATCAGCCAAAGCCCAAGGTGATAATTCGGTGCTCTCATTGCCGTTGCTATAACAACTGCAAAAACCGCTGCCGAAGAACCAAGCAATCCAGCCGAAGCGAAATCAAACGCATAGCAACCTGCATAATAAAATAACGCACCTGCAAGCCCTCCCAAAATATATGTTACCCAGAAACTGCGTGATGAGAAATAGTCCATAAAGACAACTCCAAACCAATAGAGCCACAACATATTAAAGAGCAAATGGAAGAAATCATAATGCGTAAACATATAAGTCACCAGCCCCCACGGCTTAAAAAACAATAAAGAAGCATCCGGCGGCAACGCAAGCCACGCACTCGGCGTGAAATCAGCCCCCGCAAAAAGCGACAGCAAATGTATCCCGACAAAAACAACAATGTTCAACAAGATAAACCGAACAATTATGCTCTTATCAAGAACAAAATCCTTTATTCTATCAATAATATGTCTTGCGGATAACACCTTTCTTCCTCCAATAAAGAATGATTAGCAAACCGAATACCATACCTCCCAAGTGTGCAAAATGCGCAACTCCTGGCATTGCACCGCTTACTCCAAATAAAAGTTCCAAAGCACCGTAACCAATAACCATATACTTAGCCTTGATTGGAATGGGTATAAAGAACAAATATAAAGGAATGTTTGGAAACAGCATACCAAAAGCCAAGAGAACACCAAATACGGCACCTGAAGCACCAACCATCGGTGTATTAATTAGCAGGTTCAACTCACCCAATGCAGGGTCAATATAATTCTTTCCTTCTTGAAGAACTGACAATCCTTTTTCAAGAACCTCACTATAAGCGACAGGTGGAACAGTAGCAACAATACCTTGAATCTGGAAATAGCATACCAGTAATTGCAGAGCAGCAGCTCCGATACCGCATGTCAGATAGAAAAGCGCAAACCGCTTTGAACCCATTACCTGCTCAAGCAACTTGCCGAACATGAATAGAGAAAACATATTGAAAAAGACATGGCTTATAGAAGTGCTGTCGTGCATAAACATATATGTTATCAACTGCAAAGGATTGTACGCCTCCGAAAGAGGAAAATGCATCCCAAGATAATCAGCCAAATCAACTCCCTTAAAATTATATAAAGCAAAACTGAATATCCAGATAACAACATTAAGGACTATCAGATGCTTTGTAACTGGCGGAAAAGAATTCCAAAAATTATTATTACTCATTATACTTTAAAAATATCAACAAAATTATACAAAATCGCATAGAATTGAAAGTTATCCGCTTTTAAAAGTAAACCATTTTGCAAAAAGTTATCAATTTTTGTAGTTTTTTTAAGGAAAAAATTGCCAACAAAAACCATTTGAACAAGCGGAAAACACTCTGATATAGACTATAAGCACTATAAAAAACACAAAAAAGATGATTTTTAAAAGAAAAATTAGAATTTATCAGAATTTTATTGAAAATTTGTTGTTTATTTGTTTTGAAAAGCATACATTTGTCAAATATTACAAAAACCTAAAAAACTAATTATGAATAAAGCAGAATTAATCAGTGCAATCGCTGAAAAGGCTAACCTTACTAAAGCAGATGCAAAAAACGCATTAGACGCAACTCTTGAAGCAATAACAGAAGCTGTTGCTAACAACGATAAAGTTGCCCTTATCGGTTTCGGAACTTTCTCAGTAGTGGAAAAAGGCGAAAGAATAGGTATCAATCCAGCAACTAAGGCTAAGATTGTTATCCCGGCAAAGAAGGTTGTAAAATTCAAAGCAGGTGCAGAACTTGCTGAAAAGGTAAAATAAGAATCTAATTTTACAGCATAAATTAGGGGTTGTATCAAAATTTTGATGCAACCCCTTTTTAGTGCGCGGATTGAATATCAAAAACGCTATTTACACATAGTACAATATTAGTTATAAACAAATTTCAGCTATTACTAATACTCTATCTCATTCGTTAGCTTTACAGGAACCACAAACACAGTAAATGGTATTTCCCGATCGGGTTTTGCTGATACCGGCATAATTGTAACAGGCAGTCCATCAATTTGGCAGTCTGTTGCTTTAAAATACTGATACTCATCACTCCACGTGATTTTATACTTAAAGTGCGTTACATCTCCATTTGCCCATTGAATCTTAAAAGAATTTTCGCCATGTCTGCGAAGCGGTCCAAAAGATATATTGTTGTTGCGCGTAGGAGCGAAGGTTATTCGATACAAATAAGAATTATAAGTCATTTCCGTACGGTATTCTTCCGTATAGGCATATTCCTTTTCCTCTCCAGTTTGCCTAACATCATGCAAAATTTTTGAATTTTTCAGGAAATCAGGATATTTGAGGATATCAACTTTGTAATACTCGCTGGGAGGTATAACTCTAAAAATAAAAAGATAAGTTGGAGTAGCAAGGCCCTATGTTTTAGGAGGTTCATTATCAACCTTTGGCTCCTCACTGCATGAACTAAACCCCACAATTATAGCAAGGATTAGCAAGGATTTTAAAAGTAATTTCATAAGTTAAATTTAAAAGTTACACATTGCAAATATAGTAATTTTAATCTAAACTCCTATTATTTGTATATTTTTCTCTAATCCTTAACGTAAATCCTTGACGTGTTGTAAATATACGGTTCCGGGATAGGCAATTTAAATGGTATGTGCTTATCTATATTTTGTATGTACTCCGAAGCCTTCTCTATGACGTTGAAACCGTCGGCAACAACGAAAAAGTTTCTCTTACTGTCTGTTATAACGTATGAATTGCAGCCAGCCTTCCTCAATCTGTCGCAAAGAGACTTTGCATTGAACTGCTGCTTCATCGCTCCAACAACGACATTATACTTCTTCAAGGGAATATCATTTCCGTAAAATTGCCATGCATAGCCC
Organism: uncultured Prevotellaceae bacterium; assembly: GCA_900541935.1. Lineage (GTDB taxonomy): Bacteria > Bacteroidota > Bacteroidia > Bacteroidales > Muribaculaceae > Limisoma. Next base: position 12,625 of record UQLZ01000018.1, read on the forward strand.
CTAGATTCCCTGACAGTATCACCGCTAACAACCGTTTTCTTAGGCTTCTGCTGCTCAAGAATCTTATTATACGTTGTCGGGGCTATTCCCTCGGAGTCTTTCTCCCTTGCCTTAGCAATGGCTGCCTGATAAGATTTATGGTAATTCTCTTCTGTTGTCTTGCAACCGATTAGTCCAACTACAAACAACAATAAAACTAATTTCTTCATACTGCTAAAATAAAAAGGTGAACCAATGACGATATTCAAAGGTCCACCTATCTGGTTATAAATATCGCCCCTTACGGCTTCTTTTCGTAAGCAGGGATATCAACTAATTTCATACTGAAAATCAAATTTGAGTATGGCTTGATGCTTCCGTTACCAGTAGAGCCATAAGCCTGCTGGTAAGGAATAATTACCTCACAAGAGTCTCCTACCCTCATATCATTTAATGCAATAGCCATACCAGGAATAACAGATGCTCCAGTGCAACGGAAGATACTGTCACCATTTTGAGTCAGCAGATAAGAAGAGTCAAACGGTTCATTGTCATAAGTTCTGCCATAATACTTGATATCGCATGTAGAGGTATATAACGGAGACAAATTTCCTATAGTCTTATTCCTATCATTGAAATAGTGAATTAACACATACGCATTAGCATCATATTGTGGAACAACCTTTCTATAATACTGAACGCCGTCAACTTTCTTGTTTACCTGCTCTTGAAGCCATAACTCATTGCCTTCACGCCACTCCTTGTAATATTCCCATCTGTCATTAGCATCGTCTGGGTCAAGTTTACATGACTGAACGAAAGCAAAAGCAACAATCAAGATTAATAAATATGGTAATTTCTTCATTATTCAAGTTTTAGAATTCAACTTTCGGAGCACTGTCCGCACCTTCTGCCGCCTTGAATTGAGGTTTAGCCTCAAAACCGAACCAACCAGCATAGATAACTGTAGGGAATTTTTTTATCGACGTGTTATAGTCTTTAACTACCTGAGTATATCTTGTACGTGCAGTAGCAATTCTGTTTTCAGTTCCTTCAAGTTGCACTTGCAAGTCTCTGAAATTCTCGTTAGCCTTCAAATTAGGATAAGCCTCAGTAACAGCCAAAAGAGATTTTAATGCACCAGATAATTCTCCTTGAGCCTGCTGGTACTTTGCAAGGTTCTCCTCTGTTAGGTCCTCAGCGGAAAGACTGATTGAAGTTGCTTTTGCACGTGCAGAAACAACTGCTTCCAATGTCTTAGACTCATGCTCAGCATAACCCTTAACTGTTGAAACGAGATTAGGAATAAGGTCGGCTCTGCGCTGGTATTGAGTTTCCACTTCTGCCCACGCCTGGTCAACACTTTGCTGCTGTTCAACAAGTGAGTTATAGTTACAAGAACTGAACGAGCCCATGGCAACGATTGCTATAACTGCAAAAAGGATTTTTCTGATTGTCTTCATAAATTATATAAGTTTCTTAAGCAATTCTTTTAGGCTGACCTCTTTTTCCAAGATAGAAGGAAGGTCTGCAATGGCAACACGTTCCTGAGCCATTGTATCACGGTGACGGATTGTCACAGTATTGTCTTCCAATGTCTGGTGGTCAACTGTAATACAGAAAGGTGTACCGATAGCATCTTGACGGCGGTATCTCTTACCGATAGAGTCTTTTTCGTCGTATGAAACCTTGTAGTCAAACTTCAAAGAGTCGATAATTTCACGAGCCTTGTCTGGAAGACCATCTTTCTTAACAAGAGGCATAACAGCAGCCTTTACTGGAGCAAGTGGTGCCGGCAAGTGCAAAACGACGCGTGTTTCACCGTTTTCCAACTTTTCTTCTTCGTATGATTTAGCAAAGATAGAAAGAAACATACGGTCAACACCGATAGATGTTTCAATAACGTATGGTGTATAAGATTCTTTCAATTCAGGGTCAAAGTATTGAACTTTTTTTCCTGAGAACTTCTCATGGTTGCTCAAGTCAAAGTTAGTTCTTGAGTGAATACCTTCAACTTCCTTGAAACCGAAAGGCATTAGGAATTCGATATCTGTAGCGGCATTTGCATAGTGTGCAAGTTTCTCGTGGTCGTGGTAGCGGTAGTTTTCTGCTCCCAAGCCAAGAGCAAGATGCCATTTCAAACGTGTCTCTTTCCACTTCGCAAACCATTTAAGTTCTTCACCCGGACGAACGAAGAATTGCATTTCCATCTGTTCAAATTCGCGCATTCGGAAGATGAACTGGCGTGCAACGATTTCATTACGGAATGCCTTACCGATTTGAGCAATACCGAAAGGTATTCTCATACGGCCAGTTTTTTGAACATTTAGGAAGTTAACGAAGATACCCTGTGCTGTTTCAGGACGAAGATATACCTTCATTGAGCCTTCTGCTGTACTGCCCATTTCTGTAGAGAACATAAGGTTGAATTGGCGAACCTCTGTCCAATTCTTGGTACCTGAAATTGGGCAAACGATACCGTAGTCAAGAATAATTTGACGAAGTTCCTCAAGATTCATATCATTCATCGCAACAGCGAAGCGGTTATGCAACTCTTCTCTCTTAGCAACATGCTCAAGAACGCGTGGGTTAGTTTCGCGATAAAGTTTTTCGTCAAAGTTTTCACCGAATTTCTTGGCTGCCTTTGCTACTTCCTTATTGATTTTATCATCAAATTTAGCAATTTCGTCTTCGATAAGAACGTCAGCACGGTAACGTTTCTTTGAATCTCGGTTATCGATTAAAGGGTCGTTGAATGCGTCAACGTGACCAGAAGCCTTCCAAATAGTCGGGTGCATAAATATTGCTGAGTCAATACCAACGATATTCTCGTTCAACTGAGTCATTGCGTCCCACCAATATTTCTTTATATTATTTTTCAACTCAACACCCATTTGTCCGTAATCGTAAACAGCAGACAAACCATCGTAAATCTCACTTGAAGGGAATACAAAACCGTACTCTTTTGCGTGAGCAACTATCTTTTTAAATAAATCTTCTTGTGCCATTTATATGATAATTTTCGTTTTCTATAATATTTAAGGTGCAAAGTAAGTGAAAATTTTCGATTTTATTCTTATTTTTGCATAGCAAAAGTGCCAAATCGTAATTATTTGCTAATTTTATCCGGTTTTAACATCTTCAACCACTAAAACCGGAAAAAACTGACCTGATATGAAAGAAGAAAACGAAATAACAGACGAACTCAATGAAAGCGTAGAAGAAACAGCAAATGCCCATTCGACATACGTTGTTCCAAAAGACAAGAACACCCATTTATCAGGAATGTACCAGACTTGGTTCCTTGACTATGCTTCATACGTTATATTGGAGCGTGCCGTTCCGCATATCGGTGACGGTTTGAAACCTGTTCAAAGAAGAATCCTTCACTCTATGAAAGAACTTGATGACGGAAGATTCAACAAGGTTGCCAATATCGTTGGTAATACCATGCAATATCACCCGCACGGTGACGCTTCTATCGGTGACGCCCTCGTTCAATTAGGTCAGAAAGACTTACTTATTGACTGCCAAGGTAACTGGGGTAACATTCTTACCGGTGACGGCGCTGCTGCTCCTCGTTACATTGAAGCCCGCCTTTCTCGCTTCGCTCTGGAAACGGTTTTCAACGCAAAAACTACAGAATGGACTATGTCGTACGACGGCAGAAAGAAGGAACCGGTAACGTTACCGATAAAGTTTCCTCTACTTCTCGCCCAAGGTGCGGAAGGTATTGCCGTTGGTTTGTCTTCAAAGATTTTACCACATAACTTTAACGAACTAATTGATGCGGCAGTTGCATATCTGAAAGGCGAGGAATTTGCCCTATATCCTGATTTTCCAACAGGAGGCTTTATTGATGTCACAAGATATAATGACGGCGAACGCGGTGGGTCAGTACGCGTACGCTCAAAAATCGATAAAATCGACAACAAAACACTGGAAATAACCGATATTCCTTACGGCAAAACAACTGAAACCCTCATTGACTCAATCATAAAAGCCCAAGAAAAGGGCAAAATAAAGATTCGTAAAGTTGAGGACAATACTGCGGAGTTTGCCGATATCATCGTCCACTTGCTACCTGGAACGTCAAGCGACAAGGCTATTGATGCTCTATATGCATTCACCGACTGCGAAATCAGCATTTCTCCAAACTGCTGCGTTATCAACGATAACAAACCGCATTTCCTTAACGTTAGCGACGTTCTACGCCACAGCGTTGACACTACAAAAGACTTGCTGCGCCAGGAACTGGAAATTCAAAAAAGTGAATATCTTGAGAGTCTGCTCTTTGCTTCTCTCGAAAAAATCTTCATTGAAGAAAGAATTTATAAGGACAAAGAATATGAGCAAAGTAAGGACGAAGAATCTGCCATCAAGCATATTGACAAGCGACTGACTCCTTTTAAGCCAAACTTTGTCAGGGAAATTACCCACGACGATATTGCACGCTTGCTGGAAGTTAAGGTTAAGAGAATCATTAAGTTCAACAGCGAAAAGGCGGACAATAACATTATGATGCTCAAAGATAAAATCAATGAAATCGACAAGCATCTGGCAAACCTTGTTGGCTACACTATTGATTGGTTCGAGCATTTGAAGAGCGAATACGGTCACGAGCATCCGCGACGCACTATCATCCGCAGTTTCGACAATATCGAAGCAGCAACCGTTGCTGAAGCGAACGAGAAACTATACATCAATAGAGAAGACGGATTCATCGGCACAGGACTTAAAAAGGATGAGTTCGTTTGCAACTGTTCTGATATAGACGATATCATCATCTTCTTTAAGGATGGTAAATATAAGGTTGTTAAGGTTTCTGAAAAACTTTATGTCGGCAAAAATATCATCTACATCAATGTTTTCAAACGCAACGACTTACGAACAATCTACAATCTCGTATATCAAGACGGTAAAGGCGGCACAGTTTATATGAAGCGCTTTGCCGTAACCGGTGTTACCCGCGACAAGGAATACGATATGACCCGCGGAAAGAAAGGCTCTAAGATTTGGTGGTTCTCGGCAAACCCTAATGGTGAAGCGGAAACACTGCGCATAACTCTCAAGGAAAAACCGCGCTTGAAAAAGTTGCAATTCGACATTGACTTTGCAGATCTGGCAATAAAGGGCAAGGCTGCAATCGGTAATTTGGTGACCAGAAACGAGGTTCACCGCGTATCTTTGAAGGAAAAAGGCGTTTCTACTCTTGGCGGTCGAGAAGTTTGGTTCGATCCAGACGTGCTTAGACTGAACTACGACGGACGTGGAAACTCGCTTGGAGAATTCTTTGGAGATGATTTGGTGCTTGTCATTCTAAAGGACGGTCAATACTATACCTCAACATTCGACGCAAGCAACCACTATGAGGACAATATTATGATTATTGAAAAATATAAAAATAATAAGGTTTGGACAGCCGTCCTCAACGATGCAGACCAGGGATATCCTTATATCAAGAGATTTGCTTTTGAACCGACAACAAAGAAATTGAGTTTCATCGGTGAAAATGCCGCTTCCGAACTGCTATTGCTTAGCGACAATAAATACCCACGCTTCCAAGTAACCTTTGGTGGCGCCGACAGCGTTAGAGAACCGCTAATCATTGATGCAGAAGAATATATCGGTGAAAAGAGTTACAAGGCAAAAGGTAAGAGAGTAACAACATTCGAAGTTGACAACATTAAGGAAATAGAGCCAAGAGAAGTTCCTGAAGAGGAATTGGAAGAGCCTGAAATAATTGAGGAAACTGTTGAAGAAGAGCAAATCAACCAGAATGATGTCCGTGACGAACTAACCGGACAGATGCGACTTTTTGATAACGAGGAACTGAAATGAGGATACGAAAAATCATAGTCACCCTATGCCTTCTGGTATTTTCTCTTGTTGCTAAAGCAGAGCAAGGCGATACTACCATTATCCGCCCTGTTGGGTCTGCTTTTGTTATGGAATTAGGCAAAGCAAGGAATATTGACACCTACCTTAGCCCAATCCGATACACCGGCTACCACATAGGAATAGGCTACGAACATATTCGTGCAACTCGCTTCAATCCTTACAAATGGGTAAACCAATTGGAGGTTTCTCTTTCTTATGACCATATAGAGAACCCTGTTAAAAACAATACTATGCATTATCTTCAAGCTGATATCGACTGGCGGATGATGCGACGCTACAAAGATATTTTCACACCTGGTTTTGATATTTTTGTTGGCTCAAATTTCAATTTCGACGGCGGAATAAACTATAATGCCCGTAATTCCAACAATGTTTGCTCTCCTCAAGTAAATATCGGTGCGGGAATATCAGCAATGGCTGCTTATCGCTTTAAAATCGGCAAACTGCCGATAACAGCAAGATACCAGCCATCGGTACCTGTAATAGGTGCATACTACCTGCCGGACTATGACCAGTCGTTTTATGAAATATATCTCGGCAACTACAAGGACGCCGTGAATTTCGGATGGTGGGGAAACAGATTTGATATGGATAACCTGATAACCGTTGATTTTCATCTCGGCTCTGCTGCTTTGAGACTTGGTTATAAAAATGAAGCAACCACTATATGGAAAAACAATATCAGCGTCAGGAAATGCGTCCATAGTTTTGTCTTGGGTATCTCTTGGGAGTCTGTAAAGTTCAACCCCAGAAAAGGAATGCCTAAAAACGCTAAATACATTTCAGCACTTTATTAATAAAGGAACGAATGAAAAAAATACTTGCCATATTAATCACTTACATAACCTTGGTGTTCGCTCTGAACTCCTGCCAGGATATTCCTGAATTTGAAAACAACCCACAAGGTAATTTCGAGGCTCTATGGAAAATTATTGACGAGCATTACTGCTTTCTGGAATATAAGGACGTTGACTGGGCTGAAATGAAGACTAAGTATCAGGCAAAAATTGGAAAAGGAATGACTTCAGAAGAACTTTTCAGAGTTTGTGCTGACATGCTTAAAGAGTTAAAGGACGGTCATACGAACCTCAGTTCTTCATTTGACGTTTCAAGATACTGGATTTGGGAACAATATCCAAAAAACTATGATGAGCGACTTATTGAAGAGCATTACCTTGAATTTGACTATAAGCGAGCAAACGGCATTGACTACCGTATTTTGAAAAACAATTTCGGATATATGCACTACGGCTCGTTTTCATATAATCTTGGGGAAGGTAACCTTGACAATATACTTGCATATATGGCAATTACCGATGGCCTTATTATTGACATCCGCGACAATGGCGGCGGCATAATATTAAACGCCGAAAGACTTGCAAGACGCTTTATGGACCGCAAAACGCTCGTTGGATACATATCCCACAAAACAGGTCCTGGTCATAATGAATTTTCTGAAAAATATCCATACTACCTTGAACCGAGCAAGAGCCGCATAAGATACTACAAGCCTGTGGTAATTCTTTGTAACAGGGCAACATACAGCGCAGCAAATAATTTTGCTTCAATAATGAAGTCTTTGCCCAACGTTCGCATTGTTGGCGATATAACTGGAGGCGGTTGCGGTATGCCTTTCACTTCTGAATTGCCCAACGGTTGGACTGTCAGATTCAGTGCGTCACCTATATACGACTCAAACGGCAAACTGACTGAATTTGGAGTAGAACCGTCAGAAGATTGCAAGGTGGATATGACTAAGGCAGACGAAGACGCTGGTAAAGATACTATCCTTGAGCATGCGTTTGAAGTGCTAAGATCTATGCTTTAACAACAAATAAAAACGACAACGAATATGGCATCAAAACTTTGGGAAAAAAATACTTCCGTTGACGGTAGCGTTGAGGCTTATACCGTAGGACTTGACCGCGAAATGGACTTATACCTCGCTCCATACGATATTCTCGGCTCATTGGCTCACATCAAAATGTTAGAGTCAATAGGATTGCTGACAGGAGATGAACTAAATACCCTTTCCATAGAACTGAAAAATATCTACAAAAAGGCAATAGCGGGCGAATTTATCATTGAAGATGGAGTTGAAGATGTTCACTCCCAAGTAGAACTTATGCTTACCCGAAAATTGGGCGATATTGGAAAGAAAATACATTCTGGCAGGTCGCGTAATGACCAAGTGCTTGTTGACCTGAAACTATTTATGCGCTCTGAAATTGAGAAGGTTGCAGAATCGGTTGAGCACCTGTTCAAAACGCTTATCACCAAGAGCAACGAGCATAAGTATGACCTTATTCCAGGATATACCCACTTGCAAGTTGCAATGCCTTCTTCTTTCGGACTATGGTTTGGAGCATACGCAGAAAGTCTTGCCGATGACTTGGAAGTTCTAAAGGCAGCCTATAAAATTGTAAACAGAAATCCACTGGGTTCGGCAGCAGGATATGGCTCTTCTTTTCCTCTAAACAGGTCTATGACCACAACCCTACTTGGCTTTGACTCTATAAACTATAACGTTGTCTATGCTCAAATGGGCCGAGGAAAAACAGAAAAAACAGTAGCAAACGCTATTGCCGGGATTGCGGCTACAATTTCTCGACTTGCCTACGATGCCTGCCTATATAATTCACAAAACTTCGGATTTATAAAATTGCCAGACGAATATACTACAGGGTCTTCTATTATGCCTCATAAGAAAAACCCTGATGTTTTTGAGTTGACCCGCGCAAAATGCAACAGGTTGCAGGCTCTGCCAAACCAAATAACGCTAATTCTCAACAACTTGCCATCAGGATATTTCCGCGATATGCAACTGATTAAGGAAGCGTTTTTACCGTCTTTTGATGAAATTCGCTCTATCCTTGGAATGGTTGAGAAAATGGTATCTCAAATCATTGTCAAAAAAGATATTGCCAACGATGAAAGATATAAGTTTATGTTTTCCGTTGAAGAAGTTAACCGCCTTACGCGCGAAGGAATGCCGTTCCGCGACGCTTATAAGAAGGTTGGTTTAGACATTGAGGCTGGCAATTTCGAGCCAGTTAAGGAAATTCATCATACTCACGAAGGCTCTATCGGAAATCTTTGCAACAAAGAGATAGTAGAATATTTTAAGAATATCCTTTCTGACTTCGGTTTTGAAAGATATCATAAGGCTATTGATTCATTATTAGAAAAATAAAAATATTATGATAAACGAAATATATAAAGCAGACAGCGACAGATACGACGGCAGAATGCCATACGCCAAATGCGGAAATTCAGGCATCAAACTACCACAACTGTCCTTAGGTTTCTGGTGGAATTTCGGAGGTATAAATACTTTCGAAAGTTCAAGAGATAGAATCCTTACCGCTTTCGACAAGGGAATAACCTGCTTTGACCTTGCAAACAATTACGGACCTCCTTTTGGCTCTGCAGAAGAAACTTTCGGACGCGTTTTCACAAAGGATTTGAAACACTACCGCAATGAAATGATTATCACAACGAAAGCGGGTTACAATATGTGGGACGGACCTTACGGGTTCGGCTCGTCACGCAAAATGCTGATGACAAGCCTTGAGGATTCTTTGAAGCGCATGAACCTTGACTACGTTGATATATTCTACTCTCATCGCTATGACTGCGAAACTCCGTTAGAGGAAACAATGCAGGCGCTGGTCGATATTGTCCGTCAGGGAAAGGCTCTATATGTTGGGCTTTCAAACTATCCTGTTGAAAAACTTGTTGAAGCGGTTGACTTTTTGAAGGGCAACGGCGTTAGATGCCTTATATATCAAGGAAAGTACAACATGATTACCCGAGATGTTGAGAAGGATATACTCGGAACATTGAAGGAACGCCAAATTGGTTTCACTGCCTTTTCTCCTGTTGCACAAGGTTTGCTGACTGACAAATATCTGCACTCAATACCGGCAGATTCAAGAATTGCGCAGGGTCATTACCTGAAGAAAGAGAATCTTACTGAAGACCTTATGCAAAAGGTTACGCAACTTAACCAACTTGCTATTGACCGCGGTCAGACTCTTGCACAAATGGCTGTTTCGTGGCTGCTTGCAAATGAAGTTGTTACATCTGTCATTATCGGTCCGAGAACGATGGAACAGATGGAGGACTCTTTAGGTGCAGTTAAAAACACAACTTTCTCTGATGAGGAAATGAATATTATTAATGAAATATTGAAATGAAGTATATAGCATTATTTTTTGTTTTGCTGACTGCCGCACTGACAAGTTGCGATAAAGTTGATGACGAGCGTATTCCGCCAATTCCTGTGTACCTGAATTTCAACAACACTGGGCTTTGGAATACGTATGGCGTTTCTGGCTACGGGCATTACCGCTTTTTCAGCAGAGAAAACGGAATCCCCGCAAACTACAGTTACAAAATCAACGATTACACCGGTTTTGGAGGGGTAATGCTTATATATGGTATTGACGGGCCTTTAGCATACGACCGTGCTTGCCCTGTTGAGGCAAAAAAAGATGTTGTGCTTTATATTGACGAAGACAATTTTGAAGCATACTGCAAAAAATGCGGCTCCCGATATAACGTTTGCGAAGCGTTTGGTGCCCCTGTCAGCGGTGAGGCTGTTGACAAAAAATTCGGATTGAGGAGAATTAATGTCTTGTCTTCTGGCGGTGGATATATTATTTCATCAAGATAACATGTTATTATGAAGAAATTATTGGCAATAATAATATCATTCTGTATGTTTTTCGGTTTTTCTTCCTGCAACGACGAAGAACCAGAAAACATACAAGTTGAACAGACTTTGTTTATGTATTTTCCATGGTCAACAAACCTGACTTTCTCATTAGACAAGAACGTTGCTGATATGCAGGCTGCTTTTGCTGAATATGGAACAGACAAGCAAAGAATTATTGTATTTTTTGCAGAATCTTCAAATACAGCCAAACTATTTGAATTGGTAAAGGCAGGAGATTCATACGAGAAAAACATGCTAAAAACCTATACTTTCGCTAATAGTGAATATACAACGGTAAATGGCTTGTCTAATATTATTGCTGATATGAAATACTTTTCTCCCTCTGAAAAGTACTCCATGCTTATAGGTTGCCATGGTTTAGGTTGGATAGATACCAACAGTTTCCGCTTTAATAATGCATATAACAAAATGAAAATGCATTGGGAAGGAAAGTTATTGACTCGCTATTTCGGTGGACTCACAGATGATTGCATAACGGATTTAACGACTCTGAGGCAAGCAATTGAGAATAACGCTCTTAAATTTGACTACATTTTATTTGACAATTGCTATATGGCAAACGTTGAAGTTGCTTACGAACTGCGCAACACTACTGACTATATTATTGCATCAACATCTGAAATATTGTCTATGGGTCTGCCCTACCAGAAAATCGGACGCTACCTTATGGGCAGTTATGACTTTAAAGCAGTTTGCGACGGCGTATTTGAATACTATGCCAACAGCAGCCAACCTTACGTAACGCTTTCGCTGATAGACTGCCATGAAATGGATGCTTTGGCTTCTGTTATGCAGCAGATTAATGCTAAATACACTATTAGTGACGTTGGTTTGGCTAATACTCAAATACTTGACGGATATTCCCCTGCTTTATTTTATGATTATGGCAACTATGTTCATAATTTATGCAAGGATAATGATTTGCTGGAAATTTTCGACAATCAAATGAAAAAGACAATCATATATACGGTGTGTACTCCTCAATTATACTCAGAAAGCAAAGGATTGTTTAATGTTAATGTATCTTCAGGAATAACGATATCAGACCCGAGCAAAAATCAATGGGCAACAGGAAAAGAAAAAACATCCTGGTACATAAAAACTCATTAGAACAAAACTCATAAAGTTCCGGGAAACTGACTTCGAAAAATGCAACTCGAAAAAAACACCAAAAAAAATAAAGCGGCGTGGCAAATGAAATTATGCCACACCGCTTTATTAAATTATTTTACTGCATTCTATTCTGCTGGAACAGCAAGTGCGCCACTGCCTAAATCGACAGACATAAACGCTGTATCCATAGATGCTCCATAATATTTGCCACTACCAAGCAACGTTCCGTCTGCCTGTAATGTAAACACCAAATCAACGACCTTTGTTCCATAATTGCCGTCACCAACAGTTACCCCTTTCAGCATTAATGCCGCTCCGTCAAATGCGTATTCAACGCATCCGCCAAAGACCTGGGTTCCCATTGCAATAACCTTCAAAGTTGCAAAACCCGGCTTTTTTGCTCCTGTTGCATCCTTATCTACTGATAATGTAACTGCTGCCTCTCCTGGCATTCCGTAATAGTCAAATGTCAATGTTCCTGTATATTCTGGTTGCAAAGCCACTTGAGGTGCCAAATCATCGCACACCAACGCATTCTGCACATCAACGGTAACATAAGATTTTGCATTTGAAGGAGAATAGATACGAACTGCATCTCCTTCACCTTCAAGATAGATGCTCTTCATATCGTCAGCAACCTTAAATACCAAATTCTTACGTTGACGGTTTCCGTCGGCTGAACCAATATAAACGTTTGTTATTGTTATAGTCTTATTTGCTGCATCATATAGATAAGACTGAACATCCGCAACCTCTTGTGAATATTTGAAGAAAGAATCATTAAACCACTCAACAGAAATGGCAACCTTGCCTGGTGAATCATTGCCCATCAAGTCCTTGTTGAAAGTTACATTCATTCTGTTTTTTGCTCCGGCATTTCCATTAAAGAATCCGTTAACTGCTTCATTCTTATAAACAGTTCCTCCATTCCATTCGTCAGAAACTGCCTCTTTATATGTCTTGGCAACAAGATCAATATTATAGAGGTGGACTTCTCCTGCTATAACTATAGTAACAACTGTTCCTTCAACTGTATATGGATAAGTTGCAGTACCTAATTTTGCTGAACCAAATCCGTCAAGCACCAATACTTCACCTGCTCCTTCAGGATTATATGTTCCTGCTTCAGCACTCTTTGCAATAAACTGCGGTTCTCCTCCTTCAGTATAGACATACTTCATCTGAACTTCACCATCATAACTAACAAGAGCCTCACAAGTCTTCATAATAGAGGAACCACTAACAAAGTTCATTTCTGCATCTTTCACAAGGTAACCATAGTTATCAAGGAAGAACCAACGGTTTGTGCCGTCAGCATTTGTAACCTCAAGCATATATTGAGAACCGTAGGTATCACGAACAGCATACGACAATTTGAAATCGCCTTTGGCTGTACAGTATAAACGGGAATTTTCCGGCTTATTCTCTTTCTTGTCGATAACGGTAACAAAAGCAAAATTTCCATTGTAGAACTTTCCGTTTGCTCCATTCCAAGGACCTTCGATATATTTCAACTCCTCACTTGGTATTTGCTGATAATCAAAACTGTTTCTATTCTTATCATATAAAAACAAATCTTCAAAGTTGTATTTCATCTCATCAGTTGAAACGACAGTATATGACTCATTATACTTCAAATTTATTGTCATCTCTGGTGATTTACAAACTCTCGTCCTTGTCTTTGCATTGAGTTGATAACCCTTATACTCACCAACAAAAGCCTCTCCAAGATAAGTTGTCCTTTCTTTGGCTTTTGTTTCAATCGTTATAGGTTCATTTGGCATAAATAAAGTCCAGCATCCTCTACCGAGCAAATTGTCTTCAGGATTTGACCAAAAGACCTGTTTTGTATAGTCGTTGCCAGTATAATTTCCCTTTACAGTATATGTTGCATCATAGCCCAAATCGGCCTTGTAAAGGAAGTGAGGTGTTCCTCCAGCCCTCTCTGCTCTCCAGTCAAGCGGTTTGTCAGGGCTCATTATGTGGTCATTATTAATACAGTCAAGCATTATAACACGGCTATGGCCATCATCTGCTCGCAATATCTCAAGCCAGTCGTTTGTTATTGGAGCATACTTCCACATTGAGAACTCATCCATTTTACAATCAACTTGAGTTCCGTCATATAATGATACTCGCATAACATCAAATGTTTCATCTGTCGCTGATTTTAGGTAAATAATATTCTCAATATCCTCAACCATAAACGACATAAACGTTCCGTCTGCACGATAACCGTCCATTCGGTCACTTAAAGCATAAACCGATGTAGCAGACACTAATGATCCGCATAATAAAGCTGGGTATATAAATAACTTTTTCATTACATTACTGTTATTTTATAAGACATACGGTTAACTTTCACAATATATACTCCCTTTTCAAGATTTGGCAATTCCATTCGGTACGATCCTTCTGCTCCTGCGGAAACGAGGCAGCGACCTTGCAAATCATAAAGAGCAACTTTACTTCCCACAGGCAAGTTGCCGAAGGTAATCTCCCCATTGCCGACTACCGGGCGGCTTTCATCTGCGCCAATAATCTCAGCACCACCATTTTTCCCATCAAAATGGAAGGACTCTATTTGCGCTCGGTTAAAAGTAAACTCTTTCGCTCCGTCAGTAAAGATTACCAACGTTTCAAGGAATGTTGTTTTAAGCGAAGTAGTTAGTGTAATTTGATTTGTTGTACCATCTGTAAGAGTAACAACAACACTTCGATAGCCTGATGCCATCGCCGTGCCGGCGAAAAGCAAGAAACATGCTAACGCTGCTGATTTTAAGATTTTCATATTGATTGGTTTTAGTTTGTAAACTACTCAAAAAGGATTTATCACTTCTTTCCTTTTTACAATTGCAAATCTACACAACAATTCTTTTTCTACAAACTATTTGTAACTTTTTATACAAATAAAATTATGTTTTGCCATTTTTATGTCATAGAAATATGTTGTATAACAAAATAGGTGTGCCATCTTTCATTTATGACACACCTTTTGTTATTCTGATTTCTTTTCTGCCACTGGCGGAGGAACATCGTCATAATTCTCAACAACGGGCTTACCCTTCTGCCTTAATTGGAATTCATAGATTATATTCAGATGAACACTCAACTTATTATCTCTCGGTCCATATCCAGGAATATACCATGGACGAGAATTGGGATTCTCCTTTATATTAAAAGGAACCATATATTTCAAGCCCCAGCCAAGCGAAAAATTCTTTATAATATTAACCTGCAAACCAAGTTGAAATTCACCCCAAAAAGCGTGAGATTTCTGTCCAAGAATATTTATTGCATCTTCATTACCCCACAAACCGTCATTAATCTTTATATCTGTAACGTCATACTTAAAAGAAGTCCACCCCAGATGGAATCCAGCATATAACTTATACCTCTCATCCTTAGTCGCCATAAAGTTATAGTTCGCTCCAACTTTGGCAAAGAAAGCAGGATTACTTTTATATGTATAGTTACCATCTTCAGGAGTATCCTTTGCTGCTCCAATACCCAATTCAAGAGTCGGGAAATAGCGGTTACGCATATTTAACGAAGCCCAAACACTACCACCTCCATAATCTTTGCCAAATGCGCGCATCAATGGATCCCAAATATTCAAACCAACTGTAACGTTCTTGAGCAAAGGGTGCATTTGCCGTTTGGCCATACGGATAGAATCTGTCTTTAAAGAATCTTTAGCAAGAGAATCAGCATAATGACGCTCTGCCTTTGCCCTATCTTTTATCTGCTTTAACTCTTCCTTGGAAACTATCTTCAACTCTGTTTCCTGCTCAACCGGCGTTATCTTGCGCTGAGCATGAATAACGGAAGCGGATATGCCGATAATGGCAAAAAGCAAAAAACACGACAATATCTTCTTCATTACTTGCCCTCCTCCTTTACTCTGAAGAATATTTTGATATTCTCAGCATTTGTATTGTCAATACGCTTTGTTGCAAACTGCACCGAATCTATAAGATTGCTGGAAACTTCATAAGAAACTATGTCAAAAATGTACATTGCACCACAATCCGAAGAATGGAAATAAGGTGTCTTTTCGTAAACAATCGATAAGGTATCAGTCACTCCATATTGAGCCAATGCCTTCTGGTCATACCTGAAAACGAAATTTGAAACAGTATCAGAGATATTCAGCGGAAGATATGTTTGTGTTATCGACCTGCCGCAGTTGATAAGGGTTGTATCGCCAACCATTCCTATTCCATATACAGAAATGGAATCCACCGAAATAGATTTCTTTGATGATGAGGAATAGAATCCCGCAAGCGGAAGGCTGCTGATATTGCCCTCGCAACCGTCATCATTACAGGAATATACGGATGCAATAATAGATACTGCCGCAACAAGAAAAAGAATATGTCTGACTATTCTACCCATTTAACTATCTCATCAAAATTTTTACGATTTTTCTCCGGGAATGCCGATTTTGTAGGGTAACCTACAGGAATAATAACTATAGGCTCTTCTCCAACACCCAAACCAAGCAACTGCGTGCATTTGGATACATCGAAATTACACACCCAACAAGTGCCGAGGCCTGCCGCTGCTGCTGCAAGGCAAATATACTCAACTGCAATGGCAACGTCGATATTGGTATGGTCCTTGCCGTCTGTACGGTGCCAGCCCTCATTATGATTGCCAACAGCAACTATAAAAGTGCCTACATTCTCCACCCATTCACGGGCATAGCACGCCTTCAATTCGGCTACCTTTTCAGGGGTGTTAACAACATAAAACATCCACGGCTGACGATTACATGCCGACGGCGCCATCTGCGCTGCCTGAAGCAATTCCTCAAGCAGTTCTCTCTCGACCTTGCGGTCTGAAAATGAGCGGCACGAATATCGCTGCGTTGCTACAGACATAAATATATTATTCGGCATAGGACTAAATCGTTTCTCTGATTTGATACTTGTTTCTCTCTGATGAATTACGGGCAATCAATTCGCCGACAAAACCCGTCAAGAAGAACTGAGAACCTAAAATCATCATTGTCAAAGCTATATAAAAATACGGAGTATCAGTTACAAGGCGCGCCGGCTCATGAGAATAGAGAGCAACAAGTTTGATAACTCCAACAACAATGGCAGAGATTAAGCCAAGCATAAACATTATAGTTCCAAGAAAACCGAATATATGCATCGGCTTCGCACCAAACGATGATACAAACCACAGGCTAAGCAAGTCAAGATAACCGTTAACAAAGCGGTTTAGACCGAATTTTGTCTTGCCATACTTTCTTGCTTGATGGTGAACGACCTTTTCTCCAATTTTTGCAAAGCCCGCACTCTTGGCAAGGTACGGGATATAACGGTGCATCTCACCATAGACCTCTATATTCTTGACAACGTCCTTGCGATATGCCTTCAATCCGCAGTTGAAATCGTGCAAATTCTTAATGCCACTAACCTTACGAGCCGTTGCATTAAAGAGTTTTGTAGGAATGGTCTTTGAAAGCGGGTCATAACGCTTTTGCTTCCAGCCGGAAACAAGGTCATATCCGTCATTCATAATCATACGGTACAATTCCGGTATTTCGTCTGGACTATCTTGTAAATCGGCATCCATAGTAATAACCACGTCACCTTCAGCCCTCTCAAAACCAACATTCAATGCAGGAGACTTTCCATAATTCCTGCGGAAACAGATTCCCTTGACACAATCATTTTTCTCCTGGAGTGACTTGATAACATTCCATGACGAATCTGTTGAACCGTCGTTGACAAAAATAATTTCATAAGTATAATTATATGCCTTCATCACGCGGGCAATCCACGCTTCCAACTCTGGCAATGACTCTTCCTCATTATACAAGGGAACAATAACTGATATATCCATATTCCTTTTAATTCGATACGGTTACAAAATTACGCATTTATTTTGAAATACACCGCCGGCTGGCATACTAAATTGAAAAACAGCACTACGTTATCCCTCAAAATAAAATTAACTTTTATTTTTCTCCTCTCGGTTTGTGTTATCTTTAGATAAGATAAACTGCACCTCGGAATAAAAAATCAAGTAAACTTGTTTTTTCTCCTCTCGGTTTGTATTATCTTTGTACCAATATGGATACAAACAGCAAATTGCAAATAGAAGAGGGCATTATCAGAATGCTCAAGACGGTCTATGACCCGGAAATACCTGTGGACGTTTACGAACTCGGACTGGTTTATAAAATTGACGTTGACGATAACGGTCACGTGGCTATCGATATGACTCTTACCGCTCCTAACTGCCCCGCTGCAGACTTTATCTTTGAAGACGTTCGCATGAAGGTCGAAAGCGTTGAAGGTGTTACAAGTGTTGACATCAACCTCGTATTCGAACCGGAATGGAACCAGGAGATGATGTCGGAAGAGGCTAAACTTGAACTCGGTTTTCTTTAACCTATGCAGAACCGGACAAAGACATACTTTCTATCAGACTTCCACCTTGGTGCGAGTTACATAAGCGACAAGCACGGACAGGAACGCAGAATAGTCCGCTTTCTCGACTCAATAAAAGAGGATGCTAAGGAAATTTACCTTCTTGGCGATATCCTCGACTATTGGTTCGAGTATAAGAACGTTGTTCCACGCGGCTTTGTGCGCTTCTTTGGCAAGATTGCAGAACTTACCGACGCAGGTATAAAGGTGCACTGGTTCATCGGCAACCACGATATTTGGATTTTCGACTATCTGCCAAATGAATTGGGCGTTGACATTACCGACGGTTCTTTAATAAAGGTTATCGACGGGAAGAAATTCTATCTTGCCCACGGCGACGGAGTGGGAAACCACCCTAAATCGTTTAAAATGCTTAGGGCTCTATTCCGAAACAAATTCTGCCAGAAAATATACTCTGGCATACACCCGCGCTGGACAATTCCTTTTGCCCTAAACTGGTCGCACAGCAGTAGAAAGAGCGACACCAGTACAGGCTACGGAGATAATGAGATTTTAGAAACATTTGCAAAGAACTATCCGAGCGAGGAAAAGATAGACTACTTCGTGTTCGGACACAGACACGTTGCAATTGATAAAAAAGTCAGTGAAATTTCTCGAATGATTATCCTCGGCGACTGGATTTCTGAATTTACTTACGCAGTTTTCGACGGTCATGACATTTCTCTAAAAATATTTTCAGAAAAAGATTTTTTTGACAAAAGTTCAGCCAAATCCACAAATTAAAGATTTTTTAACTTTTAGCGATTTTTTCACAAATTATCGTATCTCTCTACATTTCAATCAATTAAATACTTTATTGCAATTATTAACTAAAAAACTATGTTACAAAACATATTTTTTTGCTTGCAATATCTGAAATAAAGGGTGACCTTTGTCACACAAACCTAAAACAATCTTTTTTACCTTAATAATTTATACCTATTGGAAACCTATAGAGGAAGGGACTTTGGGAAAAAGTTCCTTTTTTGTTTTTATAACACTCGCGAATCGGTACTAACAAGCCTTGCTTCCATTCAAATTCGGCAAAAACCACGCAATTCCTCCAATCAAGGGAAGAATAGTACTAACACGAAAAACAAACTCAATACCAGTATAATCAGCCATCCAACCGAACAAGGCAGAACCGAGTCCTCCTATTCCAAACATCAATCCAAAAAATATGCCTGCAATCATACCGACTTTATCTGGCATCAAATCAGTTGCATATACAAGAATTGCAGAAAAGGCAGAGGCAATTATAAAACCTGCCAAAATGGAGAGAACTATTGTCAACCACAAATCAACATAAGGTAAGAGAAGTGTGAATGGAGCAGCCCCAAAAATTGACCACAAAATAACATACTTCCTGCCATATTTGTCGCCCAGGATGCCTCCAACTACGGTTCCTACTGCCAAGGCTCCCAAAAAGGCAAAAAGATAGAACTGGGAATGCTGAATGCTGACCGAGAACTTCTCGATAAGGAAGAATGTAAAATAATTGGTCATACAAGCAATATAGAAATACTTTGAAAATATCAGTATAACCAATATTGCAAGCGATTTTCTTACTACTGATTTTGGCAACAAAACGGATTTGGAGGCACTCTGCACTCGTCGAGCAAGTCCTTCTCTAATACGCACACTATACCATCTCCCCACTCTATACAGAACCAATATGGCAAGCAACGCAATAATAGAGAACCAACCGATAGCCGACTGCCCGAAAGGCAGAACAATCAAAGCAGCCACAAGCGGACCAAATGCACTGCCGCCATTGCCTCCTACCTGAAATATTGACTGGGCAAGGCTCTTTCTTCCTCCTGACGCCATCTGTGCCACACGAGAAGCCTCTGGATGAAATACAGATGAACCGCAACCAATAATCGCTACAGACAATAATACGAACAAGAAACTATTGGCTATGGAAAGCAAACAAAGACCTATAAGTGTAGAAACCATTCCACACGCAAGTGAATAAGGTCTCGGATGCTTATCTGCATACCAGCCAACAACAGGCTGTAGCAACGATGAGGTCAACTGAAAGACAAGCGTTATAATTCCTATCTGAACAAAAGAAAGATTATACTCATCCTTTAATATGGGATAAATGGCAGGCACTACAGACTGAATCATATCGTTCAGCAAATGTGCAAAGCCTATAGAGAAAAGGACAAAATAAAATGTTTTGCCTGCTGACTGTGTTTTTTCCATAAAAACAGCACTTATTACTCTTGCATTGCAATATCAAAGATTTCTTCTGCTTTGCTGACAATTGTCCCGGCATTTGCTTCCTGCAATTCTGCAATACTGCGAAAACCCCACGTTACCCCTACGGAATCAACGCAAGCACGACGTGCCGTCTCCATATCAACTCCCGAATCTCCAACATAAAGAGTGTCTTGCTTCCTAACTCCTGCAACCGACAGGATTTCAAAAACTATCGACGGATCTGGCTTGACAGGAACCCCTTCTTTCTGACCGCAAATTGCAACGAATTTAACATTCGGGAAATAATGGCGTACCAACTTAACTGTTGCAGCCTCATATTTATTTGAAGCAACTGCTACCATCATGCCTTGCTCATTCAGTTTCTCAAGCAATGAAACCATTCCTTCATAAGGAACTGTGTAATCTGTATTATGCACATCATAATATTCTGTAAAATCCTTTCTCAAGTTAAGAATAGTTTTCTCAGACCTGCTTTCAACTGGAAGTGCCCGCTCAATCAACTTATTAACACCATTACCAACAAACATTGGATATGCTTCCAAAGAGTGTTGCGGATAGCCGTGCTTTCCGAGTGCATAATTGGTTGCCGCACCAAGGTCTTTTATCGAATTAATCAATGTTCCATCAAGGTCAAAAATAACCAACTTTTTCATAACAATCAATAATTAGAATGGATAACCTATAGAAAAATGGACTGCAAAATCACGCTTGAAATCAGGATGAATAAGCGGTACCCTCTCCTGCCCTTTTGCGGGATTAAACGCCTTCATACCGCAATCAAGTCGCAAAAGAAAATAGTTAAAGTTCATACGCAAACCAAGTCCGTAAGCAGCCGCTATCTGCTTGTAAAACTCATTTAATTTAAACTCACCACCCGGCTGGTTTTCATAATATCTAATTGTCCAAACGTTACCGGCATCTATAAATGCAGCCAACTCAAATACCCAAAACAATTTTGCACGATATTCAACATTCATATCCAAACGAATATCACCACACTGCTCCATAAAAGAAGAAACAGAGTTATTTGCATTATAAGAGCCCGGACCGAGAGTACGAACCGACCAACCGCGAACGCTATTTGCACCACCAGCATAGAACCGCTTTTCAAATGGCAATATGGTTGTATTGCCGTATGGAATGGCAACTCCTGCTCCAATATGGAAAACCAGTGAATTACGGCGGTCAAACGAGTGATTTAACGAATAATCGGCATTCAACTTAACATATTGCGAATACTGAATGCCAAAAATCTTATATGCCTGGGCATTTGGATCTTTTTTCTGCTTGGACAAACGAGATATACCAAAAAGAAGGTTTCCTGCCGTCTCAATACCAGCCCTGAATGTGTAGATATTCGGCTGATAGACAAAGTTACCAATACCTGTTGTGTTCTGCTTGTTGGTATAGTAGAATGAGTAACCAGTACGCATAATAAAGTGATCCTCATAAGAGTACCTCAACAATGGATTATCAGGGGCAATCTCATCGAGGAAGTAATCTGTTTTCTTCGGGAGATAGACATAATTAATATCAAGCAAGTCAAAGACATGGTTAATCATACTGCCTCGCTCTGTCCACTTGTACTTCCAGCCTGCACCAGCAATAACACGGGTATATTCCGGTCGCTCCTGATAAGTAAACGACGTTCCGAATTCGGTATTTGCCCTGATTTTCTGACGGAACGACTTCTTCAGAAATGGGAATATAAACTTCGGAAAATTAATATTAACCTCTCCAGAATATTCCGCATACCTGTTGTTAATTAGCCCCGACATATCGCCTGAGATACTTTCATAATTTATACCTAACTTCGCCGACAAAGTCTCAGAACCTCTGGCAATATTCCTATGCTGATATGTTGTTGCAATACCGAATCCCAAATCGCCCTCTGAATTTGTACCTTCAAGCGAGACGGATACCGTTTGCGACTTGCCTTTTGTCAATAAAATAAATGCATCAAGCATCAACCTACCGTCCTCTCTACCAACCGTCTCAAAAGAGATATTGATATATTTCAATATGCCAAGACGACCAAACGACTGATAGGTACGGTCAACATCAGTGGAATTATATTTCTCCCCAACCTTGATAAAGCAGTTATCGTCAATTATGTTTGCACGGAGATACTTCTCTTCGCCATAGATAATGTTAACGCCCTTATACTCCTCTGACGGCAAAAGCCTGTAATTCGACAACTGCTTCTCCGTTGATGGGTCAAAATCGGTGATAACGTAAACCTTGCGAATATAGAAAGGCTCATGGACCTCATAACCTTCTATTCGGTTTTGATATGGCGGCTTAACTTTTAACACCAGGTCAACAGCCTTGCTGTTTTCTGTCGTATCAGCGGTATAGGTAATGTAATCCTTACTAAATCCGAAATAACCGTTATAACGGAGACGGTCGGCTATACCGACACGCTCTTGCTCCATAACGTTACGGTCAAAAAGAGCCTTCTCCTTCAAAAGCAACTTTGTTGAATCCTGGAAAATAAGGCTACGGATAGTATCATCAGGTATTTCATACTCAAGGCTATTAATATAATGCGGTTCGCCAGCCTTTATCCTATAATCGACTTGCATTTTCTTACCTTTGGAAACAGTATCTGCTTCAACGGTAGCATCCATATACCCCTTGTTTATCAGAGCAAGCCTCAACTGCGACTTTGACGCCTCTGTAAGCGACGGGTCATAGATAACTGGTGGCTGACCCAACTTACGCACCCACTTGTTATACCATTTCGTACTGTCTTTACCAGACCAGTTATAGATAGCCAACTGGAACTTTACCCCACCGAGAATTTCATGGTTGGGAGTTTGACGAAGATAGTTTTTCAACTCCTTTTTATTGAAAGAGTTGTCATCAACTTCTATACGAACCTTATTAAGCAGATATTTACCATCAGGAACGTGTTTCGTGGCATTACAAGAAGATACGACAAGTAGGGCAACAATCGCCATTGCCTGCAAAAAAACCCACTGTAATCTACGACGCATCTCCTTTACAAACCGTTTTAGACTGCGAAGATACGATTTTTATGCGTAACTAAAGGCATCACCGCAGTTAAAAACTAAGAAAAAGCACCAAATATACCCACCCAAAAACAAAGAGCCGCGTTGATTATATTCAACACGACCCTTGGTTTATCCTAAAAAGCATCTTATTTGCACGGAATTTTGTCTATACGGCGTTGGTGGCGACCGCCCTCAAACTCTGTTGAAAGGAAAGTCTTTACCATTTCCAAAGCCTGCTCGTTAGTAACAAAGCGACCCGGCATTGAAAGAACGTTGGCATCGTTATGCTTTCTCGCCAACTCTGCAATTTCAGGAATCCAGCAAAGAGCAGCACGGATACCCTGATGTTTGTTCAATGTGATATTGATGCCCTCACCGCTGCCACAGATAGCAATACCCGGATAGCACTCGCCTGCCTCAACGGCATTTGCACAAAGGTGCGCAAAATCAGGATAGTCACAACTATCTGTTGAATAAGTACCAAAATCCTTATACTCAATGTCTTGAGACTTCAAATACTCAATAACAGCCTGTTTTGTCTCAAACCCAGCGTGGTCTGAACATAAAGCAACAGGCAAACCCTCTTTTAATATTGTCATAACAAATAAATTTACTACGGAAACAACTCTTATCGCTTCTACAAAATTACAATTTCTACCCCACACTAAAAAACATTCCTCTAAAAAAGTTATTTCAACATTTGCAAGTTAACTTAAATAGACAGGAGCGGTTCAGCAATACCCAAAATAACAAAACTTCGTTTTGCATTTTGTTTATGCTCTCGCTTGCACTATCTTTGCAATATAAATAAATGGAAACAATGAAATTTATCTCTTGGAATGTTAACGGGCTACGTGCCTGCAATGATAAGGGCTTCAGCGATATTTTCAAAAATCTTGATGCTGATTTTTTCTGCCTACAGGAAACGAAAATGCAAGCAGGCCAACTGGACCTCGCTTTTGATGGTTATGAATCTTACTGGAATTATGCCGAAAAAAAGGGCTATTCGGGTACGGCTATCTTTACAAAGCATAAGCCAATCTCCGTTGCTTACGGCATCAATAAGGAAGAGCATGACAAGGAGGGCAGAGTAATCACTCTCGAAATGGAGAAATTTTACCTTGTCACCGTTTACACCCCTAACTCTCAAGACGGTCTAAAACGCCTTCAATACCGTATGGAATGGGAAGAGGAGTTCAGAAAATACCTTCACGAACTTGACAAAAAGAAACCCGTTGTTGTTTGCGGAGACTTAAATGTTGCTCACAAAGAAATCGATCTTAAGAACCCAAAGACAAACCGCAAAAACGCGGGCTTTACCGATGAGGAAAGAGAAAAATTCTCTATTCTTCTTGACAGTGGCTTTACTGATACTTTCAGATATTTTTACCCTGACAAAACCGAAATTTACTCTTGGTGGTCATACCGTTTCCAGGCTCGCGCAAAGAACGCAGGTTGGAGAATAGACTATTTCCTCGCCTCTTCAAGAATCAACGACCTACTCGAGAGTGCAACTATCCATACTGAGATTTTCGGGTCAGACCACTGCCCGGTTGAAGTACAAATAAATTTCTAAAACTATGTTTGAAGACAGAATTGAGAAAGCCGTAGAGAATTTCAAAAAAGGTTATAACTGCTCACAGTCGGTTGTAGCGGCTTTTGCCGACCTGTACGGCATAGATGAGCAACTTGCCGTTCGCATGGCAGCATCTTTCGGAGGCGGTATCGGCAGAATGCGTCAAACTTGCGGTGCTGCGTGCGGAATGTTTTTGCTTGCAGGTCTGGAGACTGGAGCAACCGATCCGGCAGACCGTGAAGGAAAAGGATTTAACTACGCAACAGTACAGGCTTTAGGAAAAAAATTTGAAGAAATAAACGGTTCTATGATTTGTGCGGAACTGCTCGGACTAAAACCCAAAGCAGCAACACCGCCAACCCCAGAAGCAAGAACAGCGGAATACTACAAAAAGCGCCCTTGCTCAAAAATGGTAGAATCAGCCGCAACAATCTTCGCTGAATTCCTGACAGAACGCCAAAAAGAAAAATAAAAGCACTTAGATGATTTATAATAAATAGAGGTTCGCCAAAAAAATTAAGCATATAATTTTTTAAGTGAACCTCTATCTTAATATTTATTTTATCTTCATCTCTTTCTCTTTAACCACAGATAATATCCTGTCACTGGAAGAGATGCTCCAATCAAAGCCGCTACAAAATGTAGGATACGAGTAACCATTCCTCCCCAACTCCCTATATGCAGCGAATAAACAAATCCCTTTTCCTCTGGAAACGATAACCCAAAGACTGAATAGAAAGTCTCCCGAAACCATTCAAACGACCAAGTTAAACCTGTAACAGACATTAACAATAGGAATATCACTGCATACATTCCACCTGCAATATGCAAACTTTGCATAAAGCGATGGCTTCCTTTTCTGACATACAGTCTTAGACTTTTCTTTAATGCTTTTCTTTTTCTGGGCCACCATATAATGACTCCTGTAACCAAAGTTACCACAAACATCAATGTACTCACTCCAACTATGACTCTTCCCCAAAAGATTCCTCCATTTTCAGGCTTCGAATCAAGAAGCCACCTATGCAATCTAAAGACATACCTAAAAAATGCAATCCTCTCATATCGCCCCTTAATCTCTCCTGTATAAGGGTCAACAAACAGGGAAGCCTTTCTCGGTTTGGACAACTTCATCTCCACAGTCGATTCAGGATTCGTTCCAGGAATAACTCGGATAATTTTCACCCCTTCTGGAAGGTCTTGTTGAACCATATCCTTCAAAACAGATTCATCAAGAGTTTTTTCGCCAACTTTATCAACAGAGTAACGGTCTGGATAAACAAGCCTGTCAACCTCTGGTTCAAAAACTAATATGGCACCTGTCAGACATATAACAGTGATTATTATTCCAAAAGGCAAAGCCATCCATAAGTGAACTTTAAAAAACAACCGCTTCATACAAACGAACATTATTAGTTATCCTCTAAAACTTCCAACTTTCCTACTGTGCTTACAGATTCTGCAGTAATAGATAGTCCCTTAGTGGCTACTCCAGTTTCTGGATTAATCTTATATAAAGAAGGATTACCATTTAGAGTACTGACTGGCATATAAATAAATCCGTTTTCACAATATGGGATATTTCCAAAAGAACTAATTTGAGACTCCTCTGGCAAACCTGTAACAACAGTCAATTGCTTGCTTTCGCCTTTAAAGACAGCCAACTCAGTTGTATATTCGCCCTTTGATTGAAGGCCTTGCGTATATAACTGTAATAGAAAATAATCATCTTTAATATGCCAACATTTATACATCGGATTCTTGTTGCCCAATTCTTCCAAATTAACATAGTAACTGTCATCAAAACTTGTTAAACCAGCCTTTATACGCATAACCCCCGAAGGTAACTTTCCTTCAACCCTCTTCAAGTCTTCTGAAGAAGTTGTCAGTCGTCCATAGCCAGGTGAAAAGACATAGACATCACCATTATCTGCACTCCAAATTGTTTGGTAATATTGCGATCTCATACGACCACTGGCAAAACCTATTTTATCGGTTGATGCAATGATTGGTGCGCTGCTAAAATTGTCACCGCTATAAATAGCAACATAAGCACAATCCGGATATTGTGTTGAAGGTATTTCACCTGCTTGGTACGAACTACTTGCACTGCCACCTGAAGCCTTGGCAATAAGATCTGTATCAGTTATTTTATCAGAAAAGGCCTTAACGCCATATCGGCTCATTCCCATAGGAATAACAGACGTGTAGAGTTTGCCATTTGCCTCAACAAAGCCTGAAAAGGTAACATATTCTCCATTGCCAAGAAAATCCTCACAAATATAAGCCTTACTTGTTGTCAACCCTGTGTTTGCATTCAGGTAATTTACAAGCAACCCTTTTGCGGCATCTCCGTCAGCGTCTTTTGTTGAAGTGTCGCCTGCGGATACAGTAATAACGTTCTCTCCCCAAAGGCCATAGGTTGTAATACGATTTACTGAATACTGCAAATATTCCTCCATTTTTTTACTTGAATTGAGGATATACGAAGAGCCTGTTCCCTGACCGCCCTTATTATATACCAACCGGAAAAGATATTTATTCCCATAAAAAACCCAATAGGTTCCACTTTCTGTTTCCAATCCTTTTCCAACAACAGATATTTCACCCTCGTCAAGTGACGGAGTTGTAACCAAATAGTTAACTCCATCAACTGTTGCCGCTACTACATAAGATTGTTGACCGACTCCTGCATCTGTACCACCTTGACTTGTAACTTCTTCATCTACACAAGAAGTTGCAACACAAGAAGTCAATGCTAATCCTAAATAAAAGATTTTACTATTCATAACTTATCTATTGATTTATAATATTTTAATTTCCTAAATAGAACCTGAATTTTGCATAAAAAGCCCTACCTGCTTTCTGTAAACTAAAATTGTCATACAGTGCTTCATTGGTAAAATTCTTACACTCTAACGACAAATTATACTTACCATTATCAAGGCTGTACGTAAGTCCCAAATTATGAGAAAACTGAGTTGGCACCATCTTTTTGCTTGACGAATCACCTATATTCTCCCAATAAAGCGGAAACTTATACTGATAATAACTGTCATACGACAATATTAATTTATTTCCTTTACCAAACAAATCTTTCCATGATAGTGAAACATCATAATTTGCAAACTGATATGGCTGATTTGGCAATCGCGTTCCATAAGTCAGGCTTTCCTGCGTTGAACCTCCTGCTAAGAAGTTCTCATCGTCAAACATATTGATACGGCTGAATGTTCCACCCAAACTTAACCAATGAGAAAAACCATAACGTCCTGATATATTAAAACCTTTTGTTTCTACCTTACCATGATTTTCATAAGAACCATAATACGTACTGCCATGCTTGCTAATACCTCGCTTTATATAATCACGAGTATAACGGTATATCAATCCGCCTTCTACATATACAATATGTTTACCAAACCGCTTACTGTAACTGATATTTAAATTAATGTTATCACTTTTCTCAGGATTCAATTCCACCTTTCCTGCTTCAAGGTCTTCATCTCCAAACAATTCTTCATTTGACGGAAGACGGCATGACTTTTCATACGATAATCTAGCCTGCAAATCATTAATAATGGCATAAGAAGCAGCAAACCCATAGCCCAAGAAATTTACAGTTTTACTAATCTCAACATAATTGCCAACTCCATCAGAATTTTGAGAAACAGGTCCTGCACTTCTCTGGAAATAATGCTTCCCAAATACTGATATATTCCACTTTGATGAAGGCAGCAACCTATACGAAATACCAGTTACTGACTTCCATGTTTTCTTTGGTATGGTAAAATCAGAAAATGAAACATTGGAATTTACATTGGATCGGCTATCCCTTGAAAAAAACGTTTGAACATGACTGACACTGAAACTATGCTTCCTACTTAATCTGTATTTTGCATAAACAGAAGCATTCCAGTTCTTATTTCTCAATTCACTATCTTGATAAGCCTGTTCTCCAGCAATTCCAGTAAACTTTCTATCACCATACCAATTATACTTATATGATAAAGTATCTATATTTTGAGTCAGATTATAATTATAGTTTGCTGTAAAATTCATATCAAGTTTTTTCCCAAGAAGATTTCTCTTAACATATTCCAATGACGGCATAACGGAATAACCCTTTCTATGCTTACCTCCAAAAACAACTTCCTGACGCACTCCTGTCTGTATTTCTTTATACATATTAGAATAAACGACACCAAACATAAGCCTGTCAGCAAACTTCTTTCCAACAATTCCGACCTTTCCAACAACGGCTTCATTATGATACATATCATTGAATCTTTTTACACGCTCTATCTTTCTGGAATCAGTAACTTCACTTCCATCTTCATTAAACTTTGTCACATAAGTATTAATGTAGTAATCATTATCCGAATAATTCTGAAAAGCATTTACTTCAAACGACAAGCCACTCTTAAACGTGTTTCCAAAATTAACATACGATTTGTGCGTATTAAATGATCCATAGGAATAAGAAGCATCTAAGAACCAACGCCTCCGATTCTTATTTGTTACTATATTGACAACTCCACCCAACGCATCTGTCCCAAACTCAACAGGAACAACGCCTTTATAAACCTCTATTCGTTCAGCAAAATTAACTGGAATATTATTCACACTAAAGGAACTGCCAACTCCTTCCTGCGGAACTCCGTCTATAAAGACCTTTATATGCTTTCCGCTAAATCCGTCAAGCATCATCTGTGTCTCCGAACCAACGCCTCCAGTTTCTCTTATCTTCATTCCAGGTAATTTAGTCAATAAATCACTTAGATTCTTTGTAGAATTCTCTACTTCCTTCGTTTCTACTGCAACCACATTAAAGGGAGACTTCTTAATTCTACTAATTTCACTGGAAACGACTTCTACTTCCCCTAATTCATGATATTTTGACTGTAAAAAAATATTTCTCTTCAATCTTTTGCCATTTTCTAAACGAACTTCAACTTCATACGGTTCATAGCCAGCTGCATAGACAACCAGCGTAAACTTGCCTTCTGGTGCATGAAGATGATACAAACCTTGCTCATTGGTCATACAAGAATATTCCGTACCTTTGAGATAAACCGCTGCATACTCAATCAATTCTTCATTATCAGAAATAACCCGTCCTGAAACTATACTTCTGGCTTCTGCAAAACTTATAAAAGGTGATATTATTAAACCTAAAACAACAAATAAATACTTTCGTAAATTCATCTTTTCACTTTAATTAATATTCATAAATGCGATTGCAAAGGTAATAGGTGACAAAAACAGTTACAATCGCAAATTTTGAGTATTTTAAAAGAGAAACAAACAGTATAAAATACCTATATTTAAGATAAGCAGAGTGACAAAATATGGTATATAGACAACTTGCTAAAAATTAGATTTAGAAGGCAAAATCAGGGGTCAGTAGATTTTTAGTGTGGATAACCAAATAATTTAGCTATACGGAAAAATTAGCTCTGAACAATTTGATTTTAGCATTGAACGATTCTGCCATCGCATTCGTTGAACGGTTGTTTTAGAAGTTAACGTAGTGCTTATAGAATGTAGCGGCTACGACGTTGACTGAATGGAAT